>NZ_JBJLSE010000001.1:0-178828 GCF_050871845.1 Kineococcus arenarius subsp. arenarius | reverse complement strand
CCCCGCACCGCCGGTGGGCGGTGCGGGGCCTGGCGCGTGCGGGGGGCGTTCAGCTGACGCCGACGAGGTCCACCACGAAGATCAGGGTCTCGCCGCCCTTGATGGCCGCGCCGGCGCCGCGGTCGCCGTAGCCGAGGGCCGGGGGGATGACCAGGGTGCGCCGGCCGCCGACGCGCATGCCGACGATGCCCTGGTCCCAGCCGGCGATGACCATGCCGCGCCCCAGGGGGAAGTCCAGCGGCTGCCCGCGGTTCCAGGAGGCGTCGAACTCCTCGCCGGTGCTGAAGGCGACGCCGACGTAGTGGGCGCTGACGGTGCTGCCGACGGTGGCCTCGGGGCCGTCGCCGACGATCTGGTCGGTGATCTGCAGCTCGGTGGGGGGCTCGCCGCCGGGGAAGTCGACCTCGGGCTTGGTGCGCTCGCTCACGGGTGCTGCTCCTGTCGCAGGGGGTGGTCGGTGCGGTGCGGGGCGCGGGTCAGTACGCGTCGAGGATGTCCACGACGAACACCAGGGCGCCCGCGGGCTGGCCGCCGGTCGGCTCCTCACCGTACGCGTCGGCGGCGGGGATCACGAGCAGGACCCTGCTGCCGACGGTCTGCCCGACGATGCCCTCGTCCCAGCCGGGGATGACCTGCCCGGTGCCGATGGCGGTCTGGAACGGCTCGGTGCCCGTCCAAGAACTCTCGAAGACCTCGCCGTCGGCCAGGGTGGCGCCGACGTACTGCATGGTGACGGTCATGCCGCTGGTGATGACCGGGCCGGTGCCCCGGATGAGGGTCTGGGCGACGGTGTCGGCCGGCGGGGTGGGGTCGGAGACGGTGAACCCGGTGGGCACGCCCTGCTCGTCGACGTCCACGGCCGGCAGGTTCGCGGGGGGCTCGACGGCCTCGCCGGTGGCCTGGGTGGGGATGATGCGCTCGACGTCGGCGACGAGCACGAAGGTGGTCGTGGCGTCCACGCCCTCCTTGCCGAACTGGGCGGCGGCCTCGCCGAAGCCGTCGTCGGGGGCGATGGCGATGGTGAGGCGGTCGCCGACGTGGGCGCCGACCAGGCCGCGGGCGATGCCCTTGGTGACCTCGGCCAGCTCGAAGCGGGCGTCGGTGGCGCCGTAGCTGGAGTCCAGCAGCTCGCCGGTGGAGCCGGCGTACAGGGCGTAGGCGAACTGCACCCGGTCCTCCACGGTGATCTCCTCACCGCTGCCGGGGGCGACGACCTCGCGCGTGGTCTCCTCCACGCTCAGCGGGGTGGTGATCTGCACCTGCGGGGCCACGTCGGGGTTGACCTCGCCGGTGACCTCCACCGGCAGGTCGGCGGTGACGGCCGGTTCGATCGCGGCCGCCGACTCCGTGGCCGAGGCGCTCTGCTCCGCCTGGCTGGGCGCCTCGGGCTCGGAGGCGCAGGAGCCGAGCAGGACGGCGAGCGCCACGGCGGTGGCGGGCAGGGCGGCGATGCGGCGGGGCACGGGGGTCCTCACGGTCGTGGGGTCGGTCCCCGGAACCCTAACCGGGCTGCCTGGGAGGTGCCTGGCAGGTGCCTCGGTGTCGCCCGGTGCCCGCTGGTGGCGCCGGGGCTCACATGCTCTCGATGAGGCGTTCGACGCGGTCGTCGACGGACTTGAAGGGGTCCTTGCACAGCACGGTGCGCTGGGCCTGGTCGTTGAGCTTGAGGTGGACCCAGTCGACGGTGAAGTCGCGGCGCTTGTCCTGGGCGGCGCGCACGAAGTCGCCGCGCAGCTTGGCGCGGGTGGTCTGCGGGGGCACGGAGAGGGCTTCGAAGACCTCGATGTCGGAGCAGACGCGTTCGGCCATGCCGCGGGCGGCGAGCAGGTAGTGCAGGCCGCGGCCGCGGTGGATGTCGTGGTAGGCCAGGTCGAGGCGGGCGATGCGGGGGCTGGTGAGGTCCAGGTCGTGCTTGGCCATGTAGCGGTCCAGCAGCTTCTTCTTGATGACCCAGTCGACCTCGCGGTCGACGAGGCCGAGGTCGCCGGTGGCCACGGCGCGCAGGGCTCGTTCCCACAGGTCCAGGACGCGCTTGACCGTGGGGGTCTGCAGGCCGCGGGTCTCGACGAAGTCCTTGGCCTTGGTGAGGTACTCCTCCTGGATCTGCAGGGCGCTGGCTTCGCGGCCGTTGGCCAGGCGGACGGGCTTGTGCCCGGTGGGGTCGTGGCTGATCTCGCGGATGGCGCGGATGGGGTTCTCCAGCGTCATCTCGCGCAGCGCGACGCCCTCCTCGACCATGCGCAGGACCAGGTCGGTGGCGCCGACCTTGAGCATGGTGGTGGTCTCGGACATGTTGGAGTCGCCGACGATGACGTGCAGGCGGCGGTAGCGCTCGGCGTCGGCGTGGGGTTCGTCGCGGGTGTTGATGATGGGGCGCGAGCGGGTGGTGGCGCTGGAGACGCCCTCCCAGATGTGGTCGGCGCGCTGGGACAGGGAGTAGGCGGCGCCGCGGGGGGTCTGCACGACCTTGCCGGCGCCGACGACGAGCTGGCGGGAGACCAGGAAGGGGATGAGGACGTCGGACAGGCGGCCGAACTCGCCGTGGCGGGAGACGAGGTAGTTCTCGTGGCAGCCGTAGGAGTTGCCGGCGGAGTCGGTGTTGTTCTTGAAGAGGAACACCTCCCCCGCGATGCCCTCCTCCTCCAGGCGGCGCTCGGCGTCGACGAGGAGGCCCTCGAGGGTGCGCTCGCCGGCGCGGTCGTGCACGACGAGCTGGCGCACATCGTCGCACTCCGGGGAGGCGTACTCGGGGTGGGAGCCGACGTCGAGGTAGAGGCGCGCGCCGTTGCGCAGGAAGACGTTGCTGGAGCGTCCCCAGGAGACGACCTTGCGGAAGAGGTATCGGGCCACCTCGTCGGGGGACAGCTTGCGCTGGCCCTCGAACGCGCAGGTGACGCCGAACTCGGTCTCCAACCCGAAGATCCGCCGGTCCATCTGCCCACCATAGGTGGCCGACGGCCCGGCAGCGCTGTGAAACGCGCCGCCGGGCCGTCGGTGTGCTCAGGCGGGGGGTTCGGGCGGGGTGTCCGGGCCGGGGGCGTCGTGGCCGGGAGCGTCGTGGCCGTCGGCCGCGGTCGGCGCGGTGTCCAGCAGGGCGGCCAGGGCGGGCGCGCCCAGCCGGCGGAAGGTGCGGCGGGTGCGGGTGCGGTCCAGGACGGCGACCTCGAGCTGGTCGGGGGCGATGGTGCGCGGGCCGGAGCCGGCCGCGGCGGCGGCCGCGTCGCTGCCCAGGGCCTGCACGGCCAGGCGCAGCGCGGCGCGCAGGTCCATGCCGGGGCGCCAGTCCGCGGCGAGCTTGGCGGTGATCTGCTCGGCGGAGCCGCCCATGGCGACGTAGCCGTGCTCGTCGGCGACGGAGCCGTCGTAGGTGAGGCGGTAGACCTGGTCGGCGGCGGGTTCCTCGCCGACCTCGGCGACGACGAGCTCGACCTCGTACGGCTTGGACTCGGTGGTGAAGATGGTGCCCAGGGTCTGGGCGTAGGCGTTGGCCAGGCCGCGGGCGGTGACGTCGCTGCGGTCGTAGGAGTAGCCGCGCAGGTCGGCGTAGCGCACCCCGGCCACGCGCAGGTTCTCGAACTCGTTGTACTTGCCCACGGCGGCGAAGGCGACGCGGTCGTAGATCTCGGAGATCTTGTGCAGGGCCCGGGAGGCGTTCTCGGAGGCGAAGACGATGCCGTCGGCGCAGGCGACGACGACGACCGCGCGGCCGCGGGCGATGCCCTTGCGCGCGAAGTCGGCCTTGTCCTTCATCACCTGCTCGGGCGAGACGTAGAACGGCACGCTCATGCGGTGGCACCTCCCTGCTGCTCGGTGGCCCGCGTCGTGTCCGGCGCAGGGGTGGTCAGCGGGTTGCCGCCGGGGTTGCCGGTGCGCCCGTCGACGACGGCGCGCACGACGGCGCCGAGCTCGTCGTCGTCCAGGCGGCGGTAGCCGTCGGCGGTGACCACGGCCACCACCGGCCAGATGCGGCGCAGCAGGTCCGGGCCGCCGGTGGCGGAGTCGTCGTCGGCGGCGTCCCAGAGGGCCTCGACGGCGGCGCGCACGGCAGCGCCGGCGTCCATGCCGGGGCGGAACAGCTTCTTCAGCGCGCCGCGGGCGAAGACGGAGCCGGAGCCGACGGCGTGGTGGTCCACCTCCTCGTAGCGCCCGCCGGTCACGTCGTAGCTGACGATGCGCCCGCGGGAGACGGCCAGGTCGTAGCCGGCGAAGACCGGCACCACGGCCAGGCCCTGCATGGCCAGGCCGAGGTTGCCGCGGATCATCGTGGACAGGCGGTTGGCCTTGCCCTCGAAGGACATCAGGGCGCCTTCGAGCTTCTCGAAGTGCTCCAGCTCCACCTGGAACAGGCGCACCATCTCCAGGGCGAGCCCGGCGGTGCCGGCGATGCCCACGCAGGAGTGGTCGTCGGCGGGGAAGACCTTCTCGATGTCGCGCTGGGCGATGACGTTGCCGGCGGTGGCGCGCCGGTCGCCGGCCATGACGACGCCGTCGGCGAACACGAGGGTGACGATGGTGGTCGCGTGCGGCGGCTGGCCGGCGCCGGGCCCGCCGGTCAGCGCGCCGGCGCCGGCGGCGGGCAGGTGCCGGGCGCCGGGCAGCACGTCGGGGGCGTGGTCTCGGACGAAGTCGGTGAAGGACGCAGAACCCGGCACGAGGTACGCCGCCGGGAGCCGTCCGCTGGGGTCCTGGCTCACCCGCTCGACCCTACCGGGCGCCCTGCGCGGCGGCCCGGCGCGGCGCGGGGCCCCCGCGAGCGCCGCGCGGCGCCCTCGGCGCTCGCGGGGGCGGGAGCGGTTACTGGCCGCCCTTCTGCACGAAGCCACGCACGAACTCCTCGGAGTTGGACTCCAGGACCCCGTCGATCTCCTCGAGCAGGGCGTCGACCTCGGCGTCGGTCTCCTTGGACTGCGCCGTGGCCTGCGCGGGCACGGCGGGGGTCTCCTCGGGCTCGTCCTCGCGGCGGCTCGGGCGCTGCTGCTCTTGTCCAGGCATCGCTGGCTCCCCTGACGTCTCGGCCGGAGCCGGCCGCGCGGCCGGCGTGCTGACGACACTAACCCCGCGGCGGCGTTCGCGCGCCGTTGCGCGCGGGTGCCCGCACCGGGTGTCTGGACCGGGTGCCCCGCGCCGGTCAGCCGCCGGTCAGGGCGGCCACCAGCTCCTCGGCGGTGGCGCAGCGGTCCAGCAGGGCACCGACGTGCTCGCGGGTGCCGCGCAGCGGTTCCAGGGTGGGCACGCGCTGCAGGGCCCCGCGCCCGGGCACGTCGAAGATGACCGAGTCCCAGCTGGCGGCGGCCACGCGCGGGCCGTAGCGGGCCAGGCACTCGCCGCGGAAGTACGCGCGGGTGTCCTCCGGCGGGTGCGCCACCGCGTGCTGCACGGCGTCCTCGTCGATGAGGCGCTCCACCTGCCCGCGCTCGGCGAGGCGGTGGTACAGGCCCTTCTCGGGGCGCACGTCGGACCACTGCAGGTCGACCGCCTGCAGCCGGTGGTTGTCCCAGTCCAGCCCGTCGCGGGAGCGGTAGCCCTCCAGCAGGCGCAGCTTGGCGACCCAGTCGACCTCCCGGGCCGCGGAGAAGACGTCGTCGCCCAGGCGGGTGAGCACGCCCTCCCAGCGGGTGAGGACCTCGCGGGTGTCGGCGTCGGCGTGCTCGCCGAAGCGGTCGGCGACGAAGGCGGAGGCGGCCTCGAAGTACGCCCACTGCAGCTGCAGGGCGCTCATGCGGCGCCCGTCGCGCAGGCGCACCAGGTGCTGCAGGCCCGGGTCGTGGGAGACCTCGTGCAGCGCGCGCACCGGTTCGCTCAGCTGCAGGTCGCCGGCCGGGCCGCCGTCCAGCGCGCCCGCCTCCAGCGCCGCCAGCACCAGGGAGGTCGTGCCGACCTTCAGCAGGGTGGCGACCTCGCACATGGTGGCGTCGCCGACGATGACGTGCAGGCGGCGGTACTTCTCGGCGGTGGCGTGCGGCTCGTCGCGGGTGTTGATGATGGGCCGCTTCATGGTGGTCTCCAGGCCCACCTCGACCTCGAAGAAGTCCGCGCGCTGGCTGATCTGGTAGCCGGCGGTGGTGGAGTCCTGCCCGATGCCCACCCGCCCGGCGCCGGTGAAGACCTGCCGGGAGACGAAGAACGGGATCAGGTGGCGCACCACGTCGGCGAACGGGGTGGCGCGGTCCATGAGGTAGTTCTCGTGGGTGCCGTAGGAGGCGCCCTTGCCGTCGGTGTTGTTCTTGTAGATCGTCACCGGCGTCAGCCCGGGGGTGGCGGCCACCCGGCGCAGCGCCTCGAGCAGGATCCGCTCCCCCGCCCGGTCGTAGCGCACCGCGTCGCGGGGGGTGAGCACCTCCGGGGAGGAGTACTCCGGGTGGGCGTGGTCGACGTAGAAGCGGGCGCCGTTGGTGAGGATGACGTTGGCCATCGTGGGGTCCTCGGACTCGGCGGTGGCCACGTCCGAGGCGCTGGGCGCGGCCCGGTGCTCCCCTGCCCGCCGGCCCTGCGCGTCGCCGCGGGCGGGGGCGTCGGTCAGCTGCGAGGGGTGCGCGGCGGCGCGGCGCACCTCGAAGCCGCGCGCGTCGCGCAGCGGCGCCTCGTCCTCGTAGTCCCAGCGCGTGCGCAGCGAGGCGCTGAGCGATCCGGTGACCGGCACGGCGTAGGCGTTGACCACCTGGGCCGACAGCAGCATCGGGTTGGCGCCGGGATCGCCCGGCACGGAGATGCCGTACTCGGTCTCCAGGCCCGTCACCCTGCGCACGCTCACGCCCCGACCCTACGGGGCGCCCGGCCTCAGTCCGCGCGCAGCGCCACCACCGGGTCCAGCCGGCCGGCGCGGCGGGCGGGGAAGACGCCGAAGAAGACGCCCACGGCGGCCGAGACGACGAAGGCGAGGACCGGGCTCCACCACTCCACGCTGGCCGGCAGCGGGGAGAAGCGGTCCACCAGCAGCGAGCCGCCCAGGCCCAGGACGATGCCGATGACGCCGCCGACGCTGGTCAGCAGGACCGCCTCGACCAGGAACTGCACGAGCACGTCGCGCTGGCGCGCCCCCAGCGCCTTGCGCAGGCCGATCTCGCGGGTCCGCTCCCGCACGGAGACCAGCATGATGTTGGACACGCCCACCCCGCCGACCAGCAGGGAGATGGCGGCGATGGCGGCCAGCACGCCCGTGAGCAGGCCGAGGATGTCGCCGATGACCCCGAGGATCTGCGTCTGGGTCACGGCGCTGAACGCCTGGTCGGGGTACTCCTGCTCCAGGGCCGCCTGCAGGTCGCGGGACAGCTGCGGCACCGCCCCGGCGCCGGGGGCCTTGACGGCGAAGGCGTCCACGCGCTGCAGGCCGAACAGGCGCTGGGCCACGGTGATGGGCACGTGGATCTCGTTGTCCTGGGACACGCCGAACGACTCGCCCTGCTCGGCGAGCACGCCCACCACCCGGAAGCGGGTGCCGGAGACGGTGATCTGCCGGCCCACCGGGTCGGCGCCGGGGAAGAAGGCCTCGGCGGTGCGCGAGCCGAGGACCGCCACCCGCCGGCGGGCCTCCACGTCGGTGCCGGTGAAGTACTGCCCGTCGGCCACCGGGCGGGTGAAGACCTCCGGCAGGTTCTCGTCGGTGCCCTGCACCGTGACGAACTGCTCCACCGAGCCGGCCCGCACCTGCGCGCCGGAGCTGAGGCGGGCGGTGACGGTGCCGGGGTCGCCGGTGACCTCGGCGAGCAGCTCGGCGTCGGAGCGCTGCAGCGTGGAGGCCGCGGGCGCACCGGAGGAGAGGTTGCCGGTGTCGAACTGCCCGGGCACCACGAGGATCAGGTTCGAGCCCAGGCCCTCGACCTGGGACTCGATGCGCTCGCGGGCGCCGGCGCCGATGGAGACGACGACGATGACCGCGGCGATGCCGATGACGATGCCCAGGGTGGTCAGCAGGCTGCGCAGGCGGTTGCCGCGCAGGGCGTCCAGGGCCACCCGGAAGGCTTCCAGGCCCTTCACGCCGCTCCCCCGGTGCGCGCGCCGGTCGCGGGGGCCGCGCTGTCGGACTCGACCAGGCCGTCGCGCACGCGCACCTGCCGGCGGGCGCGGGAGGCGACCTCGTCGTCGTGGGTGACCAGGACGACGGCCACGCCGCGCTCGGTGTTGAGCTTCTCGAGGATGCGCATGACCTCGGCGCCGTTGCGGGTGTCGAGGTTGCCGGTGGGTTCGTCGGCCAGCAGGATGCGCGGTTCGCCGACCAGGGCGCGGGCGATGGCCACGCGCTGCTGCTCGCCGCCGGACATCTGGGTGGGGCGGTGCCCGAGGCGGTGACCGAGGTTGACCGAGCGCAGGGCCTGGGCGGCCAGCTCGCGCCGCTCGGCGGCCTTGACGCCGCGGTACAGCAGGGGCAGGGCCACGTTGTCCACGGCGCTGGAGCGCGGCAGCAGCTGGAAGGCCTGGAAGACGAAGCCGATGTGGCGGTTGCGCAGCTCGGCGAGGTCGGTGTCGCTCAGCTCGCGCAGGTCGCGCCCGCCGACGCGCAGGGTGCCGGAGGTGGGGCGGTCCAGGCAGCCCAGCAGGTGCATGAGGGTGGACTTGCCCGAGCCGCTGGGGCCGACGATCGCGGCGTACTCGCCGTGGGCGATGGTGAAGCTGACCCCGCGCAGGGCCTGGACCTCGCCGTCGCCGAAGGAGTAGCTACGGGTGACGTCGACGGCCTCGACGGCCGGCGGCGCCGGGTGGGCGGGCTCGTCGCGGGCCGGGTGCTCGTCGCGGGTGGGGTGGGTGGGGGCGTCAGGGCGGGTCACGACAGCTGCTGGCCGGCCCGGACGTCGGTGGCGCCCTCGGTGACGACGCGCTCGCCGGCGCGCAGGCCCTCGAGGACCTCCACGGCGCCCTGCCCGCGCACGCCCACGGTGACCGGGCGCAGCTCGGCGGCGCCGTCGCTGACGACCCAGACCGCGTCGGAGTCGGCGTCGCCGCCGTCGGAGCCGGGGCGCAGCACCGCCCCGGCGGGCACGCGCACGGCGTCGGTGGCCTCCTGCACGACCAGGGAGACCGCCGCGGACATCCCCGGCAGGGGGGTGGGGGCGTCCTGGCCGTCGTCGGTGGTGCCGCCGTCGAAGCTCAGGCGCACGGTGTAGGTGACCGCCCCGGCTCCGGTGGCGGTGGCGGCGGGGTCCACGCTGGTGACCGTGCCGCGGTAGGTGGAGTCCTCCACCGCGTCCACGCCGACCTCGGCGCTCTGGCCGGGCCGCACGCGCAGGACGTCGGACTCGTCGACGTCGGCGGTCAGGGTCAGCACCGAGGCGTCCACGACGCTGAGCAGGGGCGCGCCGGCCGAGACGGCGGCTCCGGCGGCGACGACGGGCGCCCCGGCGGTGCCGGTGCCCGCGGCGCCGTCCAGGGCCCCGGCGGGCAGGGACACCCCGCTGCCCTGCAGCAGGCTCTGCGCGCCGGCGGGCAGGGCGGCGCCGGCGGGGGCACCGGTGGCGGCCAGGGAGACGGTGCCGGCGATGGGGGCGCACACGGTCAGGGCCTCGACGGTGGCGCGCGCGGCGGCCACGGCGGCGCGGGTCTGCACGCGCTGGGCCTGCCCGAGCGCGGCCACGGCCGCGTCGACGCCGTCCAGGCCGGCGCCGACCTGCTCGACCAGCGCCTGGGTCTGGGCGGCCAGCAGCTCGTACTGGGTGCGCGAGGAGCGCACCGCGGCCAGCGCGGCCTCGCGGGCGACCGGGTCGGGCAGGGCCCGGGCCTGCTCCTCGGCCTGCTGGAAGCGGGCCTGGGCGTCGGCGCGGGCGCGGCGCTGCTGGGCGGCGAGCTCGTCGGGGTCGGTGCCCGCGGACGAGCCGGAGCCGGCGTCGGCGGCCCGGGCGTCGGCGCGCTCGGCCTCCTCCAGCGCGTCGTGCGCCTGCGGGGAGTCGATGGTCATCAGGACCTGTCCGGCCTGGACCTGCTGGCCGTCGGTGACCTCCAGGGTGGCGACGGTGCCGGTGGCGGGGGCCTGCACGGTGGAGGAGGCGCGCGGCTGCACGGTGCCCGGTGCCTCCACGACCTCCTGCACGCTGCCGCGCTCGACCGGCGCGGTGCGCACGGCGGGTTCCTCCTCGGAGCCGCACCCGGCGAGCAGCAGGATCGCCAGGGCCGCGGCCGCGGCGGGCAGGGCTGGGCGGGCGGAACGGTTCCGGAGGGCTCGCACGGGCGTCACCCTAGGCCGTTCACCCGGTGCTCGTGCGTCGGTCGTGCGGAGTCCTCCCGGGCGTCAGCATCCCCCCATCGGCGGATCCCGGGCCCGCCGGGTGACGCCGCGCGCCTTCGCCGGCACGCGCGGTGAGCGCTCGGCCGCCCGCGGGGAGCCGGTAGCGTCAGCCGGCGTGAGCGATCGCCCCGGGCGGGAACCGGCCGGCCCGTCGGCGGGCCCGGGAGCGGAGGCGGTGGCCCTGTACGACCCGGCCGACCCCGCCGGGCGGGTGGTGGGTGCGGCGCCACGTGAGCGGGTGCGGGCGCTGAACCTGCCGCACGCGGCCACCGGGGTGCTGCTGCGCGACGGGCACGGCGCGGTGTTCGTGCACCGGCGCACCGACGGCAAGGACGTGAACCCCGGCGCGCACGACTGCCTGGCCGGCGGCGTCGTCGGCGCCGGCGAGCGCCCGCGGGACGCCGCCGAGCGCGAGCTGGCCGAGGAGCTGGGGGTGCGCGGCGCGGTGCTGCGAGCGGTGCTGCGCCGCTGGTACCGCGACGAGGTCACGCACTACCTGGCGTTCGTGTACGAGGCGTGGTGGGACGGGGCGCCGCTGGTGCTGCAGGAGTCGGAGGTGGCGCAGGGGTGGTGGGAGCCGGCGCGGCGGTTGCGCGAGCGGCTGGCGGACCCGGCGTGGCCCTTCGTGCCGGACTCGCGGGCGCTGCTGGCGGCGTGGGTGGGCTGGGAGCACGACGCCGGGCGGCCCTGAGCGGCCGCGGCCCCGCACGCCCGGGGAGGGGTGCGGGGCCGCGGGTCGGCGCCGGGTGGGGCTGGAGACGGGGCTAGAGGTACTGGCCGGTGTTGGCGACGGTGTCGATGGAGCGGCCCGCCTCGGTGCCCTTCTTGCCCTGCATGAGGGTGCGGATGAAGACGATCCGCTCGCCCTTCTTGCCGGAGATGCGGGCCCAGTCGTCGGGGTTGGTGGTGTTGGGCAGGTCCTCGTTCTCCTTGAACTCGTCCACGCAGGCGCTCATGAGGTGCTCCACGCGCAGGCCCCGCTGGCCGGAGGTCAGCAGGTCCTTGATGGCCATCTTCTTGGCGCGGTCGACGATGTTCTGGATCATGGCGCCGGAGTTGAAGTCCTTGTAGTACAGGACCTCCTTGTCGCCGCCGGCGTAGGTGACCTCGAGGAACTCGTTCTCCGGGCTCTCGGTGTACATGCGTTCCACGGTGGCCTGGATCATGGCGTCGACGGCGGCCCGGGCGCTGCCGCCGTTGGCGGCGAGGTCGTCGGCGTGCAGGGGCAGGTCGGCGGTGAGGTACTTGGCGAAGATCTCCCCGGCGCTCTCGGCGTCGGGGCGCTCGATCTTGATCTTCACGTCCAGGCGGCCCGGGCGCAGGATCGCCGGGTCGATCATGTCCTCGCGGTTGGAGGCGCCGATGACGATGACGTTCTCCAGGCGCTCGACGCCGTCGAGCTCGGAGAGCAGCTGCGGCACGATGGTGGTCTCCACGTCGGAGGAGACGCCGGAGCCGCGGGTGCGGAAGAGCGATTCCATCTCGTCGAAGAAGACGACGACGGGGGTGCCCTGGCCGGCCTTCTCGCGGGCGCGGGCGAAGATGAGGCGGATGTGCCGCTCGGTCTCGCCGACGTACTTGTTGAGCAGCTCGGGGCCCTTGATGTTCAGGAAGTAGCTCTTGGCCTGGGTCTCGCCGCGCAGCTCGGCGGCCTTCTTCGCCAGGGAGTTGGCCACCGCCTTGGCGATGAGGGTCTTGCCGCAGCCGGGCGGGCCGTACAGCAGGATGCCCTTGGGCGGGCGCAGGCCGTGCTCGCGGAAGAGGTCCGCGTGCAGGAAGGGCAGCTCGACGGCGTCGCGGATCGCCTCGATCTGCGGGCCCAGGCCGCCGATGTCGGTGTAGTCGATGTCGGGGACCTCCTCCAGGACGAGTTCCTCGACCTCGGCCTTGGGGATGCGCTCGTAGGCGAAGCCGGAGCGGGTGTCCACGGTCAGGGAGTCGCCCACGCGCAGCGGGCCGTCGGTCAGCGGGCCGGCCAGCCGCACGACGCGCTCCTCGTCGGCGCGGGCCAGGACCAGGGCGCGCCCGTCGTCCAGCAGCTCCTTGACGGTGGCCAGCTCGCCGGTGCGCTCGTAGTCGCAGGCGGCCACGACGTTCATGGCCTCGTTGACCATGACGTCCTGGCCCGGGCGCAGGGCGCTCAGGTCCACGGCGGGGCTGACCGCCACGCGCATGCGCCGGCCGGCGCTGACGACGTCGGCGGTGCCGTCGTGCACCGCGGCCAGGAAGGTGGCGAACTGCGCGGGGGGCTGGCCGAGGCGGTCCACCTCGGCCTTGAGCGAGACGATCTGGTCGCGCGCGTCGCGCAGGGTCGCCGCGAGCCGGTCGTTCTGGGCGTTGACCTGGGCCAGCCGCGAGCGGGCTGCTCCGAGCTGCTCCTCCAGCAGGGCGGCGTGGCGGGCGTCCCGCTCTCCTGAGCCGCCGAAGCGGCGCTGGGGTTCCGTCATGGCGCGTCCTCCCCCTCGTGGCCCTCCCGGGGACCCGGTCGGGCGGTGGATGCGCTCGACCCTAACCCGAGGCGGCGCCGCGCGCCGGGGGTCGCGCCCCGGCGCGGCCGCCACGGAAGGTAACGTTCTCGTTACGGCAGGCTCGTGGCGGGTGGTGGTGCCGCGTGCCGGTGCGCCGGACCTGCGCGCGGGCGCCGCTGCGCCCAGGATGTGCGCGTGAGCCAGTCCCGCCCGCGCGAGAGCGCCGTGCCGCGCCTGGACGCCTTCCAGCGCCGGCACCGCGCCGTGGGCTACCCGCTGGCGGTGCTCTACAAGTTCGTCGAGGACCAGGGCGCCTACCTGGCCGCGCTCATCGCGTACTACGCGCTGCTGGCGCTGGTGCCGCTGCTGCTGCTGCTGTCCACGGTCCTGGGCTACGTGCTGTCCGGGGACCCGGACGCGCAGCAGGCGGTGCTGAGCTCCGCGCTGGCGCAGGTGCCCGTCATCGGCGACGAGCTCGGCAGCCCCGAGCGCCTGGGCGGTGGGGCGGTGGGTCTGGTCGTGGGTGTGGCCGGGGCCCTGTACGGGGCGACCGGGGTGGGCCTGGCGCTGCAGAACGCGGTGAACGTGGCGTGGGCGGTGCCGCGCAACGAGCGGCCCAACCCGTTCGTGGCGCGGGCGCGGGCGCTGCTGCTGCTGGTCACGGCCGGGATGTTCGTGGTGGGCACCGCGGTGCTCAGCGCCTTGATCAGCGCGTACGTGCCGGCGGGGCTGGCCGAGTGGGCCTCGCACGCCGGGGCGGCGGCGCTGGCGGCGGTGGGGTTCGCGGTGGCGTTCCGGCTGGCGTCGGCGCACCGGCCCGGGGTGCGCACGGTGCTGCCCGGGGCGGTGGCGATGGGGGTGCTGTGGCAGGTGCTGCAGTACTTCGGCCGCGGCCTGGTCTCGGAGGTCGCGGCCCGCTCGAGCGTGTCCAACCAGGTCTTCACGGTGGTGCTGGGCGCCATCGCGTTCCTGTTCGTGGCCTCGTGCTGCGTGGTGCTGTGCGTGGAGGCGGACGTGGTGCGGGTGCGGCGGTTGTACCCGCGGGCGCTGCTGACGCCGGTGACGGACGCGGTGGTGCTGACCGAGGCGGACCGGCGCGCCTACACCCGCCTGGCGCAGGCCCAGCGGCACAAGGGGTTCGAGCAGGTGCTGGTGCGCTTCGGGCGCTCGCCGGCGCAGACGGGACCGGGCGGGGGCGGGCGGGCCGCGAGCGCGGCCCCGGCGGGACGGGTGCCGGTGCGCGGTGCTGCGGACGGGGCCGCGGGTGGGGCTGCGGGTGGGGCTGCGGGTGGGGCCTCAGCGCAGCAGCAGGTGGCGGGCCAGCAGGCCGGCGGCGGTCGTGAACGCCAGGGCGGCGATGGTGCGCTCGACGCGCGCCCCGGTGCGGAACAGCCCTAGCGCGGTGCGCCGGCGCCGCCCGGTGAGCACGGCGGCGGGCACGGCCAGCGGGCGGGGCACTCCCCCGACGGTCAGCCAGTCGCCCAGCACGTGCACCAGGACGCCGCCGGCGACCGCCCACGGCAGCCAGGGCACGCCGCTGGGGCTGCGGTGCAGCACCCACCAGGCGGTGCCGAAGGACAGCAGCAGGTTGCCGACGACGGTGGTCTCGGCGCGGCCGGGGATGACGAAGTGGCAGCCGCGCAGGGCCGCGCCGGTGACCAGGGCCAGCACGGCCAGGGAGGTCCACGGGTGCAGCGCCGCGGCCCAGGCCAGGGCGCCGAACAGCAGCGGCGCCAGCAGCGGGTCGTGGGTGCCCCAGCGGTGCCCACCGGCCAAGCGCCCCACCCCGGCGGCGGCCAGGGTGCTGACCGGTCCCCACATCTGCGCCACGGTGGAGCCGGTGGGGCGCGGCAGGGCCCGCTTCCAGGAGATGCCGCCCTGGTCGAAGTCGGGCAGCAGGGCCGCCCCGCCCCAGACGGCCACCCACGCCACGGCACCGACCGGGCCGTGCAGGGGGGCCAGGGGCAGGGTGGCCGCCCCGGCGGCCAGGCCGGTGCAGGCGTGGCTGTGCGCCATCACGTCGCTCCCTCAGCCCTCGTGCTCGGTCGCGTCGGCGGAGGCGGTGGCGGGGGTGGCGGGGTCCACGGCGGAGGGGGTGGCCGGGGTGCTGCCCGCCAAGGTGGCGCTGTGCGAGGCGGCCGCTCCGGCGGCGGCCTCGCGGGCGGCCTTGCGGGCCTTGCGGTCCGAGACCGGCCGGTCGCCGTACTCGGTGCCGTCGTAGCCGGTGCCGTCGTCCCCGCTGCCCGCGCCGGGCCCGGCGTCCTGCCCCGGGGCCTGCGTGCCGGTGTCCTCGCTGTGCGCGCCGGGCGCGGGGCGGCGCTTGCGCAGCGGCGGGGTGACGCCGTCGGCCAGGCGGCGGGTGGTGACCAGGAACCCGGTGTGACCGACCATGCGGTGCTGCGGGCGCACCGCCAGGCCCTCCAGGTGCCAGCCGCGCACCATCGACTCCCACGCCTCCGGCTCGGTCCAGCGGCCCGAGGCGCGGGCGGCCTCGGCGACGCGGGACAGCTGGGTGGCGGTGGCCACGTAGCAGATGAGCACGCCGCCGGGGGCCACCGCGTCGGCCACGGCGTCCAGGCACTCCCAGGGGGCGAGCATGTCCAGCACGGCGCGGTCGGCGCCGGTGCCGGCCGCGGCCGACAGCCCGCTGGCCGGCAGCGACTCGACCAGGTCGCCCACCGTCAGCCGCCACGCCGGGTGCTCACCGCCGAAGAACGTCTCCACGTTGCCGCGGGCGATGTCGGCGAAGTCGGCGCGGCGCTCGAAGGAGTGCACCCGACCGCCGTCGCCGACGGCGCGCAGCAGCGACATCGTCAGCGCGCCGGAACCCACCCCGGCCTCGATGACGACCGCTCCGGGGAAGACGTCGGCCATCTGCACGACCTGACCGGCGTCCTTGGGGTAGACCACGGCCGCGCCGCGCGGCATGGACAGCACGAAGTCGGGCAGCAGGGGGCGCAGCACGAGGTACTCCACGCCGGCGGAGTTGGTGATGGTCGTGGCGTCGGGGCGGCCGATGAGGTCCTCGTGCGCGAAGCGGCCGCGGTGGGTGTGGAACTCCTTGCCGGCGGTCAGGGTGATGGTGTGCATGCGCCCGCGCGGGTCGGTCAACTGCACGCGCTCACCCTCGCGCAGCGGTCCGCGTCGGGTGGCCGCACCGGTGGGTGCACCGGTCGGGGTGGGGGTGGGGGCGTCGTTCAACGCGGGTCCTTCCGTGCTCGTCCGAGGGGTGGGGTGGGCCGTTCAGCGCGCGGTGACGGCGGCGACGACGTCGCCGGTGTGCAGCAGCCCCTCCACGCGCCCGCCGGGGCCCATCACGACGTGCTCGCCGGGGCGGGCGGTGACGGCGTCCAGCAGCGCTTCGCCGGTCAGCTCGCCGGGCAGCCACGAGCGCGGCGGCAGCGCCCGGGCGGTGGCACCGGCGCCCAGCGCCGTGCGCCGCTCCTCGGGCACCTGCCGCAGCGCGGCGGTGTCCACCACGGCGACGGGCACGCCGTCGTCGGTGACGAGCACGACCTCCAGCTCGCGGGTGGCCCCCCGGGTGGCGCCGGCGTCGATGGCGGCGCGCGCCGCGCGCACGACCTCCTCGACGGTGGCGCGGGCGCTGACGGCGATGGCCGGGCGCTGCAGGGCGCGCGCGGACAGCAGCGGCACGCGGCGGCGCTGCGCGGCGTAGGCGAGCGCCTGGGAGGCGCCCTGCCACAGCAGGGCGCTGACCAGACCGGCCCACACGACCTGCGTGAGGTCGGCGCGCCAGCCCAGCAGGCGCGGCACGGCCACCGCGGCCAGCAGCGTCAGCACGGCCAGGGCCCGCCCGGCCCAGGCGGCCGCGACGGTGCCGTCCAGGCGGTCGCCGCGCAGCTTCCAGACCACCGCCTCCAGGGCGTGCCCGCCGTCCAGCGGCAGGCCGGGCAGGAGGTTGAAGACCGCCAGGAGCAGGTTGGAGACGGTCAGCGCCCCCAGCAGCAGCTCGCCCACGCCGACCGGGCCGGGCTGGGCGCGCACCGCCTCGCCGGCCTGGTGGGCGGCCAGGGCCAGCACCCCGTTGGACACCGGGCCGACCACGGCGATGAGCAGGCTGCGGCCGGGACCGACGTCGCCGTCCTGGAAGCTGGTGTGCCCGCCCCAGACGTTCAGGACGATGCCGGTCACCCGCAGGCCGGACCAGCGGGCGGCCAGGGCGTGGGCGACCTCGTGCACGAGCACGGAGACCAGCAGCAGCACGGCGTAGGAGAACGCCACGAGGTACGAGGTCGGGCCGGGCACCCGCACGGCCACGACGGGCGCGAAGACCCACACGATGACGGCGGCGAAGAGGAACCACGAGGGTGCGAGCAGCAGCGGGACGCCGAAGGGGCGGCCCAGGCGGAGGCCGGCGCCGCTCACCGGGCCTCGCCGGCGGGGCGGTCGGGGACTCGGGGGCAGCGCACCCGCCGATCCTAGGCGGCCGGTGGCGGTGCCCCCGCCGCGCACCCGCGCCGTGCGCCCCGCGGCGGGCGCACCCGCGTGTCGCAGGCGGCACCTACCCTCGGCGCCGTGTCCAGCACCACCGGTGTCCCCGCCGATGTCCCCGCCGACAGCGCCGCCGACAGCGCCGCGCCCGGCGCCGACCCCGCCGCGCCGAGCGCGCGGGGGTTGTCGCCCTCGCGGGCGGCGGACTTCCTGCGCTGCCCGCTGCTGTACCGCCTGCGCACCATCGACCGGCTGGAGGAGGCGCCCTCGCCGGCGGCGGTGCGCGGCACCCTCGTGCACGCCGTGCTGGACCGGCTGTTCGACCTGCCGGCGGCCGAGCGCACCGCGCCGGCCGCGTGCGCGATGGTGGAGGGCAGCTGGCGGGAGCTGGGTGAGCGCGAGCCGCGGGTGCGCTCGCTGTTCGCCGACGACGAGGCCGGGCGCGCGGAGCTGGCGAGGTGGCTGCAGGGCGCCCGGGCGCTGCTGCGGCGCTACTTCGAGCTGGAGGACCCCACCCGGCTCGAACCGGCCGAGCGGGAAGTGCGGGTGCAGGTGGCGCTGCAGGACGGGCCGCTGCTGCGCGGGGTCGTGGACCGCGTGGACGTGGCGCCCTCCGGGGAGCTGCGGGTGGTCGACTACAAGACGGGGAGGGCGCCCTCGCAGCGGTTCGAGGCCGCGGCCCTGTTCCAGGTGCGCTTCTACGCGCTGGTGCTGTGGCGCCTGCGCGGAGTGGTGCCGCGCTCGCTGCAGCTGGTGTACCTGGGTTCCGGTGAGGTGGTCGGCCA
Organism: Kineococcus arenarius subsp. arenarius; assembly: GCF_050871845.1. NCBI lineage: Bacteria > Bacillati > Actinomycetota > Actinomycetes > Kineosporiales > Kineosporiaceae > Kineococcus > Kineococcus arenarius. The sequence goes on along the minus strand of NZ_JBJLSE010000001.1, from coordinate 160,910 downwards.
CAGCCCCGACGAGGACGACCTGCGCGCCACCGAGCGCAAGGTGCGGGCGCTGTGGGCGGCGATCGAGGCGAACCGGGCCAGCGGCGAGTGGCCCGCCACCCCGGGGCGGCTGTGCTCCTGGTGCGACCACAAGGCGCTGTGCCCGGCCTTCGGCGGGACCCCGCCGCCGCTGCCGGGCCGGGAGGCCGCCGAGCCGATGGCGCCGGGAGCCGCTGACGCTGCCCGGCAGCGGTGAGCGAGCGGCTGCGGCAGGTCGTCCGCGAGGCCGCGAGCAGCAGCCCGGCACCGCCACCGCTCGCGCGACGAGCGGCCCTCGCGCGCTGCTGGCGCTCACGAAGCACGGCGCCCGCAGGTGCGGGCGGGCGATCACTCGTTCGCCGGGTTCAGGGAGCCGACCGGCGCACGGAGCACCCGGTGCACCGGCGCGCAAGGTCCGCACGCCGCCGGCGTGCGGGTGCGGATCAGCTCGTGGAAGCGGCGTGTCGGGCAGTGCGCCAGGCGGTGCGCGTGCCGGCAGCAGCAGTCGGGTGACGGCTGCGCGCCTGGCCTGGGCGGCGGTGGGCATCGCCGTGCTGGCCCTCGTGGTGCAGCAGGCGCTGCCCGGTGAGGCGGTGCACGCGCCGCTGTGGACGCAGGTGGTCGGTTGGCCGGCGGCCCTGCTGCTGCGCTGCGACCCGGTGCACCGCTGGATCGGCTGCGGCCGGCTGGACAACCGGGTGCGGGTGCTCAGCGCCGGCGTGCTCTTCGCCGCCACCATCGCCCCCACCGGGGTGGCCTTCCTCTTCCCCGTCTTCGGCACGGGCGTGGACCGCGACGCCGTCGTCGGCACCGACGCGCGAAGTGCGTTCGGCACGCATCAGGTGCACCAGGGCGTGGTCGCGATCGCCCAGCAGGTGCTCGCTGCCGGCGATGTCCTCATCGACGTCGAGGTCGTGGGCGGTGAACGCCGACAGTCCCCGCACGATGCGTTCCTGACGGGTGGTGGAACCACCTACCTGACGAGCGAGGCCGTCAGCCGCGCATCGGCGTTCACCACGGGCTTCGGCGGCCCCCCGGTGCCGGCCTCGCGCTTGATCCTCTCGAAGGACTCCCCCGTCGGTCCGATGCCGATGCGCTCCAGCGCCTGTGCCTGGGTGTCCAGCCGCGTCGGCGCGAAGAGGGACGTCGGAACCGCTGCCTGTCCTCGCCGTCGGTGAGCGCACCGGCAGGGTGCGAGGAAGTGCCGAGAACTCACTGGCCGAACTCACTGGCGCCGACGCGCCCACGCGCTGGCCGCCGTGATGGCCGAGGCGAGCAACGCTCCAGCACCTGCACCGAGGAGGTAGCTGTGCAGCAGGTGCCCCAGGCCCACACCCAGGACAGCCATCGCCACCAGGAAGACCATGAAGGTGATCGCGCCCTGCAACGCGCTGGCCGGCGGCTCGGAACCGGTCTGCGACTCGACGTGGACCTGGGTCACCCTGGCACCTTCCCCCCTGCACCGACCACCACTGCCGCCGGTCCCGCTCACCCGGAGCGCCGGTGCACGAAGACGACGTCACAGCGCGGGCCGGGTTTCAACGGTAGAGGAGCGTCGACAGCGCGACCAACCGAAGCACGACTCAGCCGAGCGGCATCGTCGGGGTCCGCTCTGCTGCACGACCGGGTGACAGGTCGCTTCGCTGGGCGACCTGCTCGCCCGCGCGGTGCGGTACCGGTCGCAGCGGGTCGCTCACCGGGTCGTCACCGCCCCGGGTGCCACTCGGGGCGGGTGTCACCAGCCCCGAAGGCCTGCCGAAGACGCCCCTGCGGGGGGCGGCGAGACCCGCGGGTGTCCAGCGCGCGAGGACCGGCACTGCGAGCGTCAACACCGCGAGCGCGGGCGTGAGCTCACCCCCGCCAGGGACGTGTGAACCGGCAGACCGAGGCTGCCGGGCACGGGTGGCTGGGTGCCGCCCGTGCCCGCACGCGACCTGAACGAGCGGGACACTCGTGACTGGTACGCCGCCCAGCCCCTGCAGCAGGAGTGGTCCCACGACGTCCTCTGCCAGCAGATCACGTCCCGCCTGCACGAGCGGATCGGTGCCGCGCCCTCCGACTTCGCCACCCGGCCAGCTGCCCGCACCGGATTCCGAGTCCGCCCAGCGGTTGACGCGCGACCCGTACGTCTTCGACCACCCGTCCTCGGGCGCTGGGGTGGGCGAGGATGCGCTCGAACAGGCCCTGACGGACCGCCTGCAGCAGACCCCTGACCACGTTCGGGCATGGCACGTCTTTCGTCGGCCGCCCCCGCGCGTGCCCCTCGCGCCGCGACCTACGCTGGCACGGCCCGTGGCTCGGCACCGGCCGAGCGCGCGCCAGGAGGAGGAGCAGTGAGGCGAGCGCTGAGGATCCGCGGAGCCGTCCTGGAAGCGGTCGGGCGAACACGCCCCTTCGCCTGCTCTCGACCGATCACGATCAGCGAGCTCGAGCTGGACCCGCCCGGTGCCGGAGAGGTCCTGGTGCGCATCGAGGCAGCCGGGTTGTGCCACTCGGATCTGTCCGTCGTGGACGGCAACCGGGTGCGCCCGGTGCCGATGCTGCTCGGGCACGAGGCGGCAGGGATCGTGCAGGAGGTCGGCGCCGGAGTCGACGACGTGTCCGTCGGCCAGCGGGTCGTCATGACCTTCCTGCCCCGCTGCGGGCAGTGCCCGGGCTGCCGCACCGACGGCAAGCTGCCCTGCGGGCCGGGGACCGCGTCCAACGCCGCCGGTGAACTGCTCGGCGGGGGCCTGCGGCTGCGGCGCAGCGATCGGCCCGTGAAGCACCACCTGGGCGTCTCCGGCTTCGCCACGCACGCGGTGGTGGACCGGCGCTCGATCGTGCCGGTCGACGCGGACGTCCCCCCGGCGGTCGCGGCGCTGCTCGGGTGCGCGGTGCTCACCGGGGGTGGGGCGGTGCTCAACGCCGGCCGGCCTCGGGAGGGCGACGACGTGGTCGTGGTCGGCTTGGGCGGTGTCGGCATGGCCGCCGTCATGACGGCGGCCTCCCTGGGCAGGGGGCGGGTCATCGGCGTCGACACGGTGGCGGACAAGCTCTCCGCGGCTCGCGCCGTCGGCGCGTCCCGCGCGTTGACCCCGCAGGAAGCGCTGGAGGAGCGGGTGAAGGCCCCGGTGGTCGTCGAGGCGGCCGGGAACGTGCGCGCGTTCGAGACGGCGGTCCAGCTGACGGCGCCCGGCGGCACCACCGTCACGGTCGGGCTGCCTTCCCCGGACGCCCGTGCGGAGATCGCGCCGCTGGGGCTGACGGCGGAGGCACGCACCGTCGTGGGCAGTTACCTGGGCTCGGCGGTGCCCTCGCGGGACATCCCCGCCTACGTGCGGCTGTGGCGGCAGGGCCGACTGCCGGTGGAGCGGCTGATCTCCTCCACGATCGCGCTGGAGGACCTCAACGAGGCGATGGACACGCTCGCGGACGGACGGGCCGTGCGCCAGCTCATCGTGTTCGAGCAGGACTGAACGGGGACGGCCAGCGCCTATCGTGGGCGGTTCCACGTCCCCAGGGAGTGCAACCGATGGCCCGGCGAACGTCCGTCTCCAGCGTCCAGATCGCCCGGGAGGCGGGAGTCGCGCAATCGACGGTCTCGCGCGTGCTCAACGGCGGCAGCGTCGCCCCGGACACCCGGCGCCGGGTGCTGGAGGTGCTGGCCAGGCACGACTTCCAGCCGAACCTGGCGGCCCGTTCGCTGGTCGCCGCCCGCACCGGCCTGGTCGGCGTCGTCATCCGGGACCTGACCAACCCGTTCTACCCGATCATGGTGCGGGCGGTGGAGCGGGTGCTGCACGAGCAGGGCTTGCGCCTGCTGCTGCTCAGCGACGTGGCGACACCGCAGGAGAGCCTGGCGATGCTGCGCCGGGAGCGCGTCGACGGCGTGGTGTTCACCTCCGCCGTGCGCGAGGACCCGCTGGCCTGGCCGGTCAGCGAGCACGGCATCCCGGTGGTGCTGTGCCACCGGACGATCGAGGGGTTCCCCGGCGACCAGGTCGAGGCGGACAACGCCGGTGCGGCCAGGCTGGTCGCCGACCACCTGCTGGAGCTGGGGCACCGCCGCCTGGGCATGCTCTGCGGCACCGCGCAGGCCAGTACCGCCGAGCAGCGCGCGGCGGGTTTCCGCGCGCGGCTGGCCGAGCGCGCACCGGGCGCGAGCCTGGTCACCGTGCAGGGCGGGTACGACTACGCCACCAGCTACGCGGCGGTGCGCGAGCTGCTCGCCGGCTCCGACCGCCCGAGCGCGCTGTTCTGCCACAACGACGTGATGGCGCACGCGGCGTTGAACGCCGCGGCGGCCGAGGGTGTCGACGTGCCCGGTGGCCTCAGCGTCGTCGGCTGCGACGACGTGCCCACCTCCTCCTGGGAGCGCATCGCGCTGACGACGGTCCGCCAGCCGCTGGCGCGCATCGCCGAGGTGGCCGCCCGGCTGCTGCTGGAGCGGCTGGCGGACCCCGACGCACCGCTGCGGCACGAGGTGCTGCCGGTGGACCTGGTGCTGCGCAGCACGACCGCGTCCTGCGGCGACCCGAGCGGCCGGTCCGCGGCAGCGAGCGCGGACTGACCGCGGCTCGATGAAGGGTTGACGAACCCGATGTCCGGCACTTACGGTCGCACCCGTGTTGGATACGTATCCAACACCATGTCCACCGCAGTCGTCCTCCGCGGTGGCCCCCGCGGTCCCCGACGACCGCGGCGATCTGCAGCGAGCCACGAGCACCACGACCGAGACACCGACGTCGCGCACACGGAGCTGAGATGTCCCACACCCTGAAGACCGCCACCTCCACCTCCACCTCGTTCGCCGGCGACGACACGATCGCGCAGACCGTGCGCGGGATCGTCGACGACGTGCGCACCCGCGGCGATGCGGCGGTGCGCGAGCTGTCCGCCCGCTTCGACCGCTGGGAGCCGGTCTCCTTCCGCCTGGACGACGAGCAGGTGCGCGAGATCGTGGCGACCCTGCCGCAGCAGGTCGTCGAGGACATCACCACCGTGCAGGCCAACGTGCGCCGCTTCGCCGAGGCGCAGCTGGCGTCCATGAGCGAGATCGAGGTCGAGACCGAACCCGGGGTCTTCCTGGGCCACAAGCACCTGCCCGTCGCAGCCGTCGGCGCCTACGTCCCGGGCGGCCGCTACCCGCTCACCGCCTCGGCGCACATGACCATCATCACCGCCAAGGTGGCCGGGGTCCCGCGCGTGGTGGCCTGCACGCCGCCGATCCGCGGCGAGATCCCCGCCGCGACGATCGCCGCGATGCACCTGGCCGGCGCCGACGAGATCCACGTCCTGGGCGGTGTGCAGGCCGTGGCCGCCATGGCCGTCGGCACCGAGAGCGTGGCGCGGGTGGACATGCTGGCCGGGCCGGGCAACGCCTACGTCGCCGAGGCCAAGCGGCAGCTGTTCGGCGAGGTCGGCATCGACCTGTTCGCCGGCCCCACCGAGATCCTGGTCGTGGCCGACGAGAGCGCCGACCCGTTCGTCGTGGCCGTCGACCTGCTCTCCCAGGCCGAGCACGGCCCGGAGTCCCCGGCCGTGCTCGTCACCACCAGCGAGGACGTCGGCCGCCGGGTCCTGGAGCACGTCCAGCAGATCCTGCCCGGCATGCCCACCGGCGACATCGCCGGGCCGGCCTGGCGCGACCACGGTCAGGTGATCGTGGCCGACGACCTCGACGAGGCCTGGCGCATCGCCGACTCCTTCGCGTTCGAGCACGTGCAGGTCCTCACCGCGCAGCCGCGCCTGGCGCTGGAGAAGATGCACGCCTACGGCGCCCTGTTCCTCGGTGAGGGCACCTGCGTCTCCTACGGGGACAAGGTGATCGGCACCAACCACGTCCTGCCCACCCGCGGCGCCGCCCGATACACCGGCGGCTTGTGGGTCGGCAAGTACCTGCGCACCGTCACCTACCAGGAGGTGCGCGACCAGGGTGCCTCGGCCCGGCTGGGAACCCTGTGCGGGCGGGCCGCGCGCGTGGAGCTGTTCGAGGGCCACGCGCGCTCCGGTGACGTGCGCGCCGCCAAGTACGCCGGTGCCCCGCTGCCCTGGAGCGAGCACTTCCAGGGCGCCTCCGCCTGAGCAAGCCCTGCCGCCCTCCCCTCCCGCCACCGATCGACGGCGATCCCGCGATGGAGAAGACCGCCCCCACCCCCGAGCAGTTGCGCCGCCGGTCCCTGCAGTCCGGGACCATCGGTGCGATCGTCGAGTGGTACGAGTACACGATCTACGGAGCAGCGGCCGCGCTGGTGTTCGGCAGCCTGTTCTTCCCCAACCTCTCCGACGGAGTCGGGCAGGTCGTCTCCCTGGCCTCCTTCGGCGTCGGGTTCCTGGCCCGCCCGCTGGGGGCCGTCATCGCCGGCCACCTCGGCGACCGCATCGGGCGCAAGTCGACGCTGATCCTCACCTTCTCGGTGATGACCGTCGCGACCGCCGCCATCGGTCTGATGCCGACCTACGCGCAGATCGGGGTGGCGGCGCCGCTGCTGCTGTGCGCGCTGCGCCTGGCGCAGGGCTTCGCCGTCGGCGGTGAGTGGGGCGGCGCCGCGATCATCGCGGTCGAGAACGCGCCCCGTCGCCGCCGCGGCTACTTCGGCTCCTGGCCGCAGATCGGCGTCTCCGCCGGGTTGCTGCTGGGTACCGCCGCGGTGTCGCTGTCGGCGTGGATCTCCGGGGACGCCTTCGAGACGTGGGGCTGGCGGCTGCCGTTCCTGCTGGCGATCGTCCTGGCCGTCGTCGGCCTGTACATCCGACTGCGCGCCAGCGAGAGCCCGGCGTTCCTGGCGGAGAAGGCGAAGATGGACGCGGAGATGGAGCAGCGCAAGGCGCCGGCCGTCGTGCTGGTCCGCGAGCACAAGCGGCCGCTGCTCATCGCGATCTTCGGGCGGTTCGCCGAGGCCGGGAACTACTACCTGTTCACGACCTTCATCCTGTCCTACGTCACCACGAACCTCGGCGCGCCGCGCAGCTACGGCCTCGTCGCCTCGATGGTCGGCGCGGCTGCGAACATCGCGCTCATCCCCGTCTTCGGCAGGCTCTCGGACCGCATCGGGCGGCCCAGGACGTTCCTCATCGGTGCGGGAATCATCGTGGTCACCACCTGGCCGGTGTTCACGCTGGTGCAGACGGGGCAGATGTGGGCGATCACTCTCGGCGTCGTCATCTTCATGGCGCTCGGGCACGCGATGGTCTACGCACCCCTGCCCGCCCTGTACTGCGAGATGTTCCCCACGGCCGTGCGCTACTCCGGCATCTCCATCGGCTACCAGATGGCCTCGATCCTGCTGGCCAGCTTCGCCCCCGCGCTGGCCGCGGCGCTGGTGTTGTGGGCCGACGGCAGCCTGTGGCCGGTCACCGTCTTCGCCATCGCCTGCACCCTGGTGGCGATCGTCGCGGTCTCCTTCGCCCCGGACCGGCGCCACCTGGAGCTGGACGAGATCGACGTGCGCTCCCTCGACCGCGCTGCGTCCTCGCCCGCGGCCTCGTGAGCGCGGTGTGAGGGCCGCGAACGAGGTCGTCGGCGGGCGCACCGCCCTGGTGACCGGAGCCGGCAACGGGCTGGGGCGGGCCATCGCGCTCGCCCTGGCCGGGCACGGCGCCCGCGTCGTCCTCGTCGGCCGCCGCGAGGGACCGCTGCGGGAGACCGCCGCGACGATCGGGCCGATGGCCCGGGTGGCGACCTGCGACGTCTCCGACCCCGCCTCGGTGGACGCCCTCGCGGGCGAGCTCGCCGACGAGCAGATCTCCATCCTGGTCAACAACGCCGGTGTCCCCGGCCCGGTCGCCGACCTGACCGCTGTCCAGCCGCACGAGTGGGACGAGGTGTTCGCCGTCAACGTTCGCGGCACCTACCTGGTGTGCCGGGCGTCCCTGCCGCCGATGCTCCAGCGCAGGGCGGGGGACGTGGTGAACATCGCCTCCGTCAGCGGCAAGCGCCCGCTGCCCGGGCGCACGCCGTACACCGCGTCGAAGATGGCGGTGCTCGGTTTGACGAGCACGCTGGCGACCGAGGTGGGCCCGCTGGGCGTCATGGTGAACTCCGTCTCCCCGGGCCCCGTCGCAGGACCGCGCATGGCCCGCAACTTCGCCCGCGAGGCGGAGCGCACGGGGACGACGCCGGCACAGGCCGAGGCGGCGTTCGTCTCCCGCGCCGCTCTGCGGCGCATGGTCACGGAGGAGGAGGTGGCCACGGCCACCGTCGCCGCGCTGTGCATGCCCGGCCTGTGCGGTGCGGACATCGACCTGTCGGCGGGCATGGTCGCCCGCTGAGCGCAGGACTCGCGCCACAGCCCAACCTCGGGCAGCGATGCGCTCCCCACCACCGGGCCACCTGCAGGAGCTGGTCCGAGGCTGTCGGCGTGTCGAGCTGATCCCCGCGTGGTGGTCGCCGGACCGCGACAGCACGTGCGCGCTCGCGAGCGCCTGCGCACGGCCGACCGCCGGGCGGGTGCCGGCACGCTCGGTGAAGTTCGGGTTCGACCCCGGCCCGCTCGTGGTGGCCTTCGTGCTCGGCGCCCTGCTGGAGGACGACCTGCGCCGCTCCCTGCTCGTCTTCGACGGCGACGTCACCGGGTTCGTCACCCGCCCGATCTCCGGGGCGCTGCTGGTCGCGTTCGTGCTCGTCCTGCTGCTGCCCCTGGTCCAGAACCGACTCGCCCGTCGCGCCGCCGCGCGTGGGAGCCGCGACACCGAGAACACCGAGGAGCTCGTGTGACCGTCCTGGTCGGCTACCTTCCCACCCCCGAGGGCGAGGCGCAGCGGCGCGGTGAGGACCTGCTGCTGCTGAACTCCCCGCGTTCGGGCGCCCGTGTCAGCGCCGACGCCGCCGACGACGTCGTGACCTCGCTGCACCGGCGCGCGGTCGAGCGCGGGATCGCGCTGGAGGTGCTTCGCGCCGGGCACGAGGGCGACACCGCCGAGGAGGTGCTGCGGGTGGCGGACGAGGTGGACGCCTCCGTCGTCGTCATCGGCCTGCGCCGACGCACCCCCGTGGGCAAGCTCCTGATGGGCAGCAACGCGCAGCGAATCCTGCTGGAGGCGGAACGGCCCGTGCTGGCCGTCAAGCCCGGCCGGCAGCGTCCCTGATCAGGTGCGGGTGTCCACACGCCGAGGCTCGGTCGCCGCCGGGCGGACGCGGGCGCGCACGTGCCCCAGCAGGGCGCTGACGAGGGTGATCAGGGCGGCGACCGCCAGCCCGGCACCGACGTGCCAGCGCAGCAGCGCCGCACCCGCGGCGGCACCGGCGAGGATGAGCACCACAGCGCCCAGCCGCCGACGCCACCCCTCCCCCGTCCCGCCGGCCAGGCGGGAGTCCGCGGCCAGGCCGGTCAGGGTCGAGGTGACCACCACCGTGGTGACGTCCTTGACGGCCAGGCGGCGAGCGGCGGCCGCCTGGGCCCCCATGAGCAGACCGAGGGTGGAGGTGACCACCAGCGCGGCCGGCGGCGGCGTCTCGCCCTCCTGCACGGGGATCGCGTCGCCGAGGGCGGCGGTGACACCGGCGAGCACGGCCAACCCCGCGCCGACGAGCGCGATCACGAGCGTGCAGGCCGTCGTCCAGCCCTTGGCCGCCCGGCGCAGCGCCCGCCCCACCAGCGCGGCACCGAGCACGAACGCCACCAGGGCCAGGCTGGGACCGAGCACGGGCAGGTCCTCGGCACCGGTCAGGGCCATGCCCAGGATCACCACGTTCCCGGTCATGTTCGCGGTGAACACGCGGTCCAGACCCAGGTAGCCGACGGCGTCCACGACCCCGGTGGAGAACGTCAGCGCCAGCATCAGCCCCAGGTGCCAGGAAGCGGGTGCAGCGGAGTTCCGGGCCAAGGTTCCTCCGATCGACGTCGCCCGGCGGATCACGGGCGGCTGGCGGGACCATACCGGAGCGTCCCTCCGCACCCTGCGGGTCGGCACGCCGGCCCCGCGAGCGCGAACCCCGCAACCACACCGCCACCGGCCGTCGGCTCCTGGCGCCTCCGTTCCAGCGCACCCGGCGTGATGTAACAAGGATTTCACACGTGGGCCGGGGTTTTCCGGGTTCGCCGGTCCTCGGACGTGTCAGCGTTCTCCTGTGGAAACCGAAGGGTTCGAGGTCCGTGCCGCCGTCCGACCCGTCGACGAGGTCCCGCCGCTGCGCCGGCTGGCACCTCTGGGTCTGCAGCACGTCCTGGCGATGTACGCGGGAGCGGTCGCGGTACCGCTCATCGTCGGCGGGGCGATGATCTCCGCCGGGCGGATGTCACCCGACGACCTGGCGCACCTGGTCGTCGCGGACCTGTTCGTCTCCGGCATCGCCACGATCGTCCAGTCCGTGGGGTTCTGGCGCTTCGGGGTCCGCCTGCCGCTGATGCAGGGCTGCACCTTCGCCGCCGTCGGGCCGATGATCACCATCGGCGACCAGCACGGCGTGGCGGCGATCTACGGGTCGGTCATCGCCAGCGGGATCTTCATCATGCTGCTCGCTCCGGTGTTCTCCCGGCTGTTGCGGTTCTTCCCCCCGCTGGTGACCGGAACCGTGATCCTGCTGATCGGCCTGTCGCTCATGGACGTCGCGGCGGGCTGGGTCGGCGGGGGGACCGGCACCGACGGCTTCGGCGACCCCGCGAACCTGCTGCTGGCGCTGTTCACGCTCGTCGTCGTCCTGCTGCTGGACCGACTGGCGCCGCCGGCCGTCCGGCGGGTGGCGATCCTGCTCGGCGTCCTCGGGGGCACGCTCGTCGCAGCCGTGGCGGGCAGGGTCGACTTCAGCGGCGTGCAGGAGCAGGCCTGGTTCGGCGCACCGACGCCCTTCGCCTTCGGGTGGCCCGAGTTCCACCTCGGCCCGGTGATCGCCATGTGCGTCGTCGGACTGGTCATCATGACCGAGACGACCGGCGACATCCTCGCCGTCGGGGAGATCGTCGACGAGCGGCTGAGCCCGCGCGACATCGCCGACGGCATGCGGGCCGACGGCCTCTCGACCGTCCTCGGCGGGGTGTTCAACACCTTCCCCTACACCGCCTTCGCGCAGAACGTCGGCCTGGTGAGCATCTCCGGGGTGCGCTCGCGCTGGGTCGCGACCTTCGCCGGTGGCCTGCTGGTGGTGCTGGGCCTGGTGCCCAAGCTCGGTGCCGTCGTGGGCGCGGTCCCGGTCGCCGTGCTCGGCGGCGCCGGCATCGCCCTGTTCGGGATGGTCGCCGCCAGCGGGATCCGGACGCTGGCCTCGTGCCGCCTGGACGACCGGGCACTGCTCATGATCGCGATCTCGCTCGGCGTCGGGCTGCTGCCCACGGTGAGCCCGGACCTCTACGGTCGGATGCCGGACTGGTTCCAGACCGTCTTCGACTCCGGCATCTCCTCCGGCGCGCTCGTCGCCATCGTGCTGCACCAGGTGCTGTGCGCGGGCCCGCGCGCACCCGAGGAGCAGACCCGGGCGACCGCGGAGACCGCGAGCAGCACCGCGGGCACCGCCGCACGTTCCTGAGGGAACGGCTCCCTCGGGGTGCGGTCGAGGCGGTGGGGTTCACGCGCGGCGAGGCGGCGCCACCTCGGCGAGCAGGGCCAGCAGCGAGCGGTCGCTGCCGCGCGGTGCCAGCACGCACAGCCCGACCGGGAGCTCTCCGACCCGCCCCCAGGGCAGGTTCAGCGCGGGGACACCCGTCTGCGACGCCAGGGTCGTCAACCGCAGCGTCCCGGCGCGAGCGGCCTCGAACTCCTCGGCGGGCGCGTCAAGGCGGGGCGCGGGCGCGGCCGTGCTCGGCAGGCACAACCAGCCGCCGGCGAGCACCGCCTCCAGCCGGCCGCGAGTGCGCTCCACGACCGCGCGAGCGGCTTCCACGGCTGCGGGTGTCAGCTCCTGCCCGTGGCGGAACCGCCGCTCCACGGCTGGGGAGAGCGCTCCGGGGTGGGCGTCGATGAACCCGCCGTGGCTGGCCCACGCTTCGGCGGCCTGCAGGGTGCGGAAGGACTCGGCCCACTCCCGCGCCTGCTCGGCGGTGAAGTCGGGTTCGACCTGACGCACCGGCAAGCCGGTCTGGACGGCGAGCGCGGCCAGCGCCGCGTCGACGGCCAGCGCGGTCCGCGGGCTCGCCAGCGAGAACAGCGCGCTGCTGCGCAGCAGGGCGCTGGGGCGCGCCGTCGGCGCGGGCACCAGCAGGACGTCCGCCGCCGCGGCCAGCAGGGCGGGGTCCGCGGCGAGCAGGCCGACGGTGTCGAAGGAGGGGGCCAGGGGCAGGACGCCGCTGGTGTCGACGGCGCCGTGGCTGGGGCGCCAGGCGTACAGGCCGCAGAACGAGCCCGGCACGCGCAGCGAGCCGGCCGTGTCCGTGCCCAGCCCGAGGTCGGCCTCACCGGCGGCGACCGCGGCGGCCGGTCCGGAGGTCGATCCGCCGGGCAGGTGCGCGGGGGCCGCGGGGTTCCGGGGAGTTCCCCAGTGGACGTTGACGCCCATCAGGGAGAAGGCGAGCTCGTCGGTCTGGGCGATGCCGGTCACTTCCGAACCGGCGTCCACCAGCGCCTGCAGGGCGGGGGCGCTCGAGGTCTCGACCGGCGCCTGGGCCAGCCACGCCGGAACACCGCCGCCGGTGCGCTGGCCGGCGACCGCGAAGAGGTCCTTGACGGCGATGCGGGTGCCGCGCAGGGGACCGGTGCCCGACCCCGGCAGCACCGGGCCGCTCGCGCCGGGCGCGACCCGCCAGGTCGCCGGGTCGTCCCCGTCCGTGCTGCGGGCTGGCGCGGGCCCGGAGGAGACGTGGGCGGCCGTGATCCTCCACCCGTCGGCGCAGCGGTGCCAGAGCTGGGTCTGCAACCCGCCGCTGCCGTCGGAGCGCTCGGCCTCGGAGACGGTCAGCGCGTCCGCGTCGCCGAGGGCGCGCACGTGCACGCGCCGCTGCCAGCGCGCGGGCGCACCGCCGCGCCGGGCGCGGTAGGCGGAGATGTCCGCGTGGCCGACCAGCGCCGCGCCGCCCTCGGCGCGCAGCGTGGGTGGACCGTCGGCGAACAGCTCGTCGAGCACGGGGAGGTCGTTCTCGCGCAGTGCGCGCTCGTAGCGCGCCGCCGCCGTCAGCAGGCCCTGCTCGGGGATCCCGGAATCGTCCGCGTGGCTCACAGCGGGCTCCCGGGCAGGTCGGCCAGGTCCGCCTTGCGCAGCAGACCGTGGACGCCGGCGACCTGGTCGACCACCTGGGAGACGGCGAAGTCGCCGGCGGCGGACAGGTAGGCGTAGGCGTGGGCGGGGTCCATCCCCCGGTCGGTGAGCAGTGCGATCGCGGTGCGCACGGCCCGGCGCACCGCCTCGTCCAGGTCGGCGTCGAGCCCGATGGGGATCAGGAGCTCGGGGGTCTCCCCCCACAGCGCGTCGCGCACCCGGACCGCTTCGGCGGGCACGAGGTCGAGGCGCAGGCGGGCGCGCAGCGGCGCCTCGAACGCGGTGAGCGCGACCTCGCCGTCACCCTGCGCGTAGTGCGGGTCGCCGACGTAGCACAGCGCCCCCTCCACCTGGACCGGCAGGTGCAGCGTCGAACCGGCGCCGAGGGCCGAGACGTCCAGGTTGCCGCCGTGCGCGCCCGGGGGGACGGAGTGCAGGCGCCCCGGCCCGGGGGTGGCCACCCCGACGAGCCCGAGGAACGGCTTCAGCGGGAAGCGCACCCGGGCGTCGGTGCGCGGACCGGCCGGCATCGAGCCGCGACGTCCTCCCGTCAGCGGGTCCGTCTCGACCCGGGCCAGGACGGAGAACACGTCGGCGCCGTCGCGGGGGAACTGCGCGGGCAGGGCGCCGCGTCCGTGGCGGTTGGACACCACGCCGTAGTCGGCGCGCAGCTGCAGCTCCTCCACGGTCACGGACACCACGTCGCCGGGGCGGGCGCCGCGCACGGCCACGGGACCGGTGACCACGTGCGGCCCGCGGGTGCGGGGGTCGTGCTCCACCGAGCGCGCGATCTCGACGGCGTCCGGCAGCACCGCGGCGGCCTCGACGCCGCGCGCGGTGAAGAAGGCCAGCGGGTCGCGCCCCTGGTCCTCGAGGATCCCCTCGTGGCTGACGGTGTCGACGACGACGACGTCGCCCGGCTCGACCTCCAGCACCGGTGCGTCACCGGCGCACGGCAGGTCGCCCCACCGCACCGTCGACGGGGTGGAGGACAGGGAGTGGACCGCCAAGGAGACCTCCGCAGGGGTGTTCGGTGGAACGATCGTTGCATAAGGTGGTGCCCGTGGAACAGACGATCCGGAACACCGGCCTGCTGCGCACCGGGGTCGGTGCTCCCGTCGCCCCGCCGCCGCGGCTGCTGATGGGCCCGGGGCCGATCACGGTCGACCCGCGCGTCCTGCGCGCGATGTCCGCCCAGCTCGTCGGGCAGTACGACCCGGCGATGACGGGCTACATGAGCGAGACGCAGGAGCTGTACCGCGAGGTGTTCCGCACCCGCAACGAGGCGACCGTGCTGATCGACGGCACCTCGCGCGCCGGCATCGAGGCCGCGCTCGTCTCCCTGCTCTCGCCGGGCGACCGGGTGCTGGTCCCCGTCTTCGGCCGCTTCGGGCACCTGCTGCGCGAGATCGCCGAGCGCTGCGGGGCCGAGGTCCACGCGATCGAGGTCCCCTGGGGGCAGGTGTTCAGCCTCGAGGCGATCGAGCAGGCCGTGCGCGAGGTGCGCCCCCGGCTCGTCGCGCTCGTGCAGGGGGACACCTCGACGACCATGAACCAGCCCCTGGAGGGCGTCGGCGCGGTGTGCCACCGGCACGGGGCGCTGCTCTACGTCGACTGCACGGCCTCGCTGGGCGGGAACCCGTTCGAGATGGACGCCTGGGAGGTCGACGCGGCCACGGCGGGTCTGCAGAAGTGCCTGGGAGGGCCGTCGGGCAGCGCGCCGCTGAGCCTGTCCCCCCGCGCCGTGGAGGTGGTCCGCTCGCGCAGCAGCGTCGAGGCGGGCCTGCGCGCCGACCCGGACGCCGGCGGCGCCCCACCGGCCGAGCGCATCCGCTCGAACTACTTCGACCTCGGGATGGTCCTGGACTACTGGGGCCCGCAGCGCCTGAACCACCACACCGAGGCCACCACCATGCTCTACGGCGCGCGCGAGTGCGCGCGCCTGCTGCTGGAGGAGGGCCTGCAGGCCGCCGTCGCCCGGCACCGGCTGCACGGCGACGCGATGCTCGCGGGGGTGCGCGGGCTCGGGCTGCGGGTGTTCGGCGACGTGGCGCACAAGATGCACAACGTCGTCGCCGTCGAGATCCCCGACGGCGTGGACGGCGAGGCCGTGCGGGCGGAACTGCTGCACGACTACGGCATCGAGATCGGCACCTCGTTCGGACCCCTCGCCGGGCGGGTGTGGCGCATCGGGACGATGGGCTACAACGCCCGCAAGGACGCGGTGCTGGTGACGCTGGCCTCGCTGGAGCAGGTGCTGCGCCGGCACGGCGCGCCCGTCGAGGCCGGCGCCGGGTCCGCGGCGGCGCAGCAGGTGTACGCGTGAGCGGCCCCGCGCCCGCCAGCGCCGCCGCCCGGCGGGCGCTGCAGCGCTGCGCCGAGCTCGCCGCGATCAGCTCGATGCCCGGCGGCGTGGAGCGGGTGCACCTGTCCCCCGAGCACGCCCGCGCCAACGCGGTGGCGGCGGGCTGGATGGCCGAGGCGGGCCTGGCGACGTGGCAGGACCAGGCGGGCAACCAGTGGGGCCGCCTGGAGGGGCGCGAGCCCGGCCTGGCCGCGCTCGTGCTCGGCTCGCACCTGGACACCGTCAGCGACGCCGGTCGCTACGACGGGGTGCTCGGGGTGGTCTCGGCGATCGAGGTCGCGCACCGCCTGCGCGAGCGCGCTGACGAGCTGCCGTTCGCGCTGGAGGTGGTCGCCTTCTCCGACGAGGAGGGAACCCGCTTCGCCACCGCCCTGATGGGCAGCAAGGCCGTGGCCGGGCAGTGGGACCAGGACTGGTGGGAGCGAGCCGACGCCGACGGCGTCACCGTGCGCGAGGCCGCGCTCGCCTTCGGCCTGGACCCCGCCCGCGTCGGCGAGGCCGCCCGGCGCCCGGCGGACCTCGCGGGGTACCTGGAGCTGCACATCGAGCAGGGCCCGCAGCTGGAGTCCGCCGGCCGCGCTCTCGGCCTCGTCACCTCCATCGCCGGCGCGCGCCGGTTCACCGGTCACGTCACCGGGCAGGCCCGGCACGCCGGCGGGACCCCCTACCCGCGCCGCCGCGACGCGCTGGTCGCGGCCGCCGACGTGGTGCTCGCCGTGGAGCGGCTGGCCGTCGAGCTCGACGGCATCGCCACCGTCGGGCGGCTGCAGGCGTTCCCCGGAGGGGTGAACGTCGTGCCCGGCCTGGTGGAGTTCAGCCTCGACGTGCGCGCCGAGCGCGACGCGGACCGCGACGACCTGGTCGAGCGCATCCGCGCCCACGGCGAGGCGGTCTCGCGCGCGCGGGGCACCACGTTCGAGCTCATCGAGACCCACAGCGCCCCCGGGGTGGCGTGCGACGGCGCCCTGTCGGCGTCGATCGCCGAGGGCATCGCCGCCACCGGTGACGCCGACCCCGTCCGGCTGTGGAGCCGGGCCGGCCACGACGCGATGGCGATGGCCGCGATCACCCCGGTGGCCATGCTGTTCGTGCGCTGCGAGGACGGCATCAGCCACGCACCGGGTGAGAACGTCACCGTCGAGGACGTCGCGCACGGCGTCGACGCGTTCGAAGCCGCCGTGCACGACGTCGCGCGCCGTCGACGGTGAGCGCCGTGGAACACGACCCCGGTGCGCCCGACGGCCTCGGAGGGGTCCGCGAACGGATCGAGACCGTCTACGGCGAGCTCAGCCCCCTCGAGCGCACCGTGGCCGACTTCGTGCTCGAGCACCTGAGCGAGTTGGCGACCTACTCCGGTGCCGAGCTGGCGCAGGAGGCGGGAGCCTCCAAGGCCACCGTCAGCCGGTTCTTCCGCCGGCTCGGCTTCCCGTCCTTCGCGCAGGCCCGGGCCCAGGCGCGCGCCCAGGCCTCGGCGCTGCGGGCTCGCGGCGTCCCCCTGGGCGGGTTGCCGCCGCAGGCCGGCGACGCCGTGGCCGCCCACCTGGCGCAGGACCAGCGCAACCTGGCGGCGCTGGCCCGCGACGTCGAGCACGTGCGGCTGGAGCAGGGCGCGCAGCTGCTGGCCGGTGCCCGGCGCGTCCTGCTGCTGGGCTGGCGCAACAGCTACCCGGTGGCGCTGCACCTGCGCGAGCAGCTGCTGCAGGCCCGGGCCGCGGTGGACGTCGGTCCGCACCCCGGGCAGACGGTCGCCGAGGAGCTCAGCGCGCTCGGACGCCGGGACGCGCTGGTCGTCGTCGCGTTCCGGCGGCGGCCCCCCGCGGTCGGGCGGGTGCTGGCGGCGGCGCGCGAGGCCGGGGTGCCGACCGTGCTGCTCACCGACCCGACCGGTCGCGCGCTGGGCGCGCAGGTGGAGCACCGCTTCACCGTGCCCGTCGACGGGCCCGGGGCCTTCGACGGCTACGCGGCGGCGATGTCGCTGGTGACGATGCTCGCCGAGGCCGTCCTGGCACGGCGCGGGCGGGCCGGGCGCGAGCGGATCGAGCAGGTCGGAGGCGTGCACGCCCGGCTGGGCGAGCTGGAGTAGCGCGTCCTCAGCCGAGCCCGGCGCACGCCACCGCGTCGTCGAACGCCGTCCACGCCAGCAGGACGCAACGGGTGCGCGCCGGGTGGCGCAGGACCCCGGCCAGCGCCACGCCGTCCCCGAGGACCTCCTCGTCGGCGCGCGCTCCGGTCGCGCCCGTGAGCAGTTCGCGCAGCGCCCGCCGGGGCGCCTGCGACTCCTGCAGCGCTCTGCCGGCGGTGAGGTCGTGCAGCACCGAGACCGAGGCGGTGCTGATCGCGCACCCCCGCGCCTCGTACGAGACGTCCCGCACGAGGAGTCCTCCCTGCGGGTGCTGGACCAGGTCGACCCGCAGGAGCACCTCGTCACCGCACACGGGGTTCACGTGGTGCACCTGCGCGCTGAAGGGCGCACGCAACCCGGCGCCGCGGGGGGACCGAGCGTGCTCGGCCAGCAGTTGCCGGTGCAGTTCCCGGACCGCCGCGGGCTGCGCCTCGGGCTGCTCCGGCCGTCCTGCGCCCACGCTGGCCCCTTCACGACGCCGGTGCTGCTGCTCTCGCAGGGCGCTCACGGACGGGACCCCGCCTGCGCGAACCCGACCGGTGAGCGCTCGCCGGCCCGGTGGATGGGCCCGTCGGTTCGGCTCAGGCGCGCCCCGCTGCCACCGCGCTGGTGGGCGACGATCTCGGCGGCGATCGACACGGCGGTCTCCTGCGGGGTGCGCGCACCGAGGTCCAGGCCGATCGGGGACGCCAGGCGCGCCAGCTCCTGGGGACTGAGCCCCTCGTCCAGCAGCCGGGCCACCCGGTCGTGGTGGGTGCGGCGCGAACCCATCGCACCGACGTAACCGGCGGGCCCGCGCAGGGCCTGCTTCAACAGCGGCACGTCGAACTTCGCGTCGTGCGTGAGCACGCACACCACCGTGCGCTCGTCCACCGCCGTGCCGCGCAGGTACTCGTCGGGCCACTGCACGACGACCTCGTCCGCCTCCGGGAAACGCGCCCTCGTCGCGAAGAGCCCCCGGGCATCGCACACGGTGACGTGGTAGCCGAGGAACTTGCCCACCCGGGTCAGCGCGGCCGCGGGTTCCACGGCACCGAACACCAGCATCCGGGGCGGCGGCGCGACCACCTCGACGAAGACCTCCACCTCGCCGCGCCGCAGGTCCGCGCACCCGCCGAGCACCAGCAGCTCGTCGCGACCTGCGCGCAGCGCCTGCGCAGCTCCCCGTGCGACCGCCTCGTCCAGACCCGCCGCACCGAGGGACCCCTCGGCGCCCTCCTCGCCGACGAGCAGCCACCGGCCCAGCAGCGCCGTGCCCGTCCCCGTCGTGCCCGGCGCAGCGACCACGGTCGCCAGGGCCACCGCCCGCCCGTTCGCCTCGGCGTCGAGCGCCCGGCGCAGCAGCTCGCCGT
Source organism: Kineococcus arenarius subsp. arenarius (assembly GCF_050871845.1). Lineage (NCBI taxonomy): Bacteria > Bacillati > Actinomycetota > Actinomycetes > Kineosporiales > Kineosporiaceae > Kineococcus > Kineococcus arenarius. The sequence continues at coordinate 141,948 of NZ_JBJLSE010000001.1, read as the reverse complement.
CCGCGGGCGCGAACGGCCGGACCAGGACCTCCAGGGTACCGCCGCACGTCAGCCCGACGGCGAAGGGGTCGTCGTCGTCGCTCACCCCGAAGCTCTCGGTGCGGGCGCGCCCGTCCTCGAGGGCGTGCCGGCACAGCTCGTGGACCGCGGCCTCGACGCAGCCGCCCGAGACGCTGCCGACGACCTCGCCGCCGGCGGTGACGACCAGCGAGGCGCCCGCCGCGCGCGGCGCCGAGCCGTCGGTGCGGAACACCGTCGCCACGGCGAAGGGCTCGCCGGAGGCGAGCACCGGGCGCAGCTGGGGGAAGAGCTCACGCACGGCGGGCCTCCTGCGCGCGCGCCGGCCGGTCCTGCGCCTGGCGCAGCGAGCGCCACAGGACGTCCGGGCGCATCGGGAGTTCACGCACCCGCACCCCGGTCGCGTCGAACACCGCGTTCGCCAGGGCGGGGGCCACCGGGTTGTACGGGGCCTCGCTCATCGACTTCGCCCCCAGCGGGCCCACCGCGTCGAAGGTGTCGGCGAACAGCACCTGCGTCTCGCACACGTCCGCGGCCCTGGGCGCGTGGTACTCGCGCAGCGACACGGTGACCGGGCTGCCGTCCGCGTCGCGGCGCACCTCCTCGAACAGCGCGGAGCCGATCGCCTGCACCACTCCCCCCTCGACCTGTCCGCGCAGCTGCACCGGGTTCAGCACGACCCCGGCGTCCACGGCGTGCACCGACCGCAGCAACCGCACCTCGCCGGTGCCGGTGTCCACCGCGACGCGGAAACCCTGCACGTTGAACGCGACCGAGCGCAGCACCGCGTCGTCGGACCCCTCCGCCCGCGGTCCGGCACCGGTGGTGCGCACCGCGTGCTCGTGCACGTCCGCCAGCGGCACGAGGTGGTCCCCGCAGCGCACCCCGCCCGGTTCCAGCACGGCCGTGGCCACCGGCGCACCGAGCAGCCCGGCCGCCAGGGCCCGCACCCGCCCGGCCAGGCGCTCGCAGGCGGTCAGCAGCGCCTTGCCGGCGACGACGGAGCCGGCCGAGCCGAACGCGCCGGTGTCGTAGCCGGTGACGTCGGTGTCGGCCTGCCGCAGCCGCAACCGGTCGGCGGTGGTGCCCAGCGTCTGCACGGCGATCTGGGTGTGCACGGTCGTGGTGCCGTTGCCGAACTCGGCGGTGCCGACGTTCAGCTCCCACGTGCCGTCGGCGAGCAGGCGCGCCGAGGCCTCGGCGAAGTGCCCGCGCGGCGGCACGGTGGCGATCATCGACAGGGCGATGCCGGACCCGGTGCGCCAGCGGGGCCCCTCGGGCACGGGTTCGCCGCCGCGCGGCAGTTCCCGTTCCACCAGGTCCAGGCACTGGTCCAGGCCGTAGCTGCCGAAGCGCAGCCCGTCGTCCTCGCCGGTGACGGCCGGGTCGGAGGTGGCGACGAACCGGTCGCCGGGCACGACGACGTTGCGGCGGCGCAGCGTGAACGGGTCGACGCGCAGCTCGCGCGCCAGCTCGTCCAGCGCCGACTCGAGGGCGAAGACGACCTGCCCGAGCCCGTACCCGCGGAACGCCCCCGAGGGCACGGAGTTCGTGTAGACGGCGCGGGCGTCGACGCGCTTGTTCGCGCACCGGTACGTGGCCACCGACTCGTGCACCGAGTGGAACATCACCCCCGGGGAGTGGTTGCCGTACGCGCCGGCGTCGGACAGCAGGTCGACCGCGAGCGCCGTCAGGGTGCCGTGCGCGTCGGCGCCCAGGCGCACCCGCACGCTCATCGGGTGCCGGGTCGGCAGGGCCGTCAGCGCTTCCCGGCGGGTCGTCTCGTACTGCACGGGCCGGCCGGTGCGCAGCACCGCCAGGGCGACGAGGTCCTCGGTGAGCATCTCCTGCTTGCCGCCGAAACCCCCGCCGACGCGAGCGGCGAGCACCCGCACCCGCTCGGGCGGGAGGCCGAGGACGCGGGCCAGCTCGTCGCGCACGAGGAACGGCACCTGGGTGCTGCTGCGCACCACCAGCCGGCCGTCCTCGTCCAGCCAGCCGATCGAGGCGTGCGTCTCCAGCGTGACGTGCGAGACGCGCTGGGTGCGCCAGGTGCCCTCCACGACGGCGTGCGCACCGGCCAGTGCGTCCTCCACGTCACCGACCTCGCTGTGCAGCTCGGCGACGACGTTGCGCGCCGGGTCGGCGATGCGCGACGCCGCGGCGTCCTTGTCGGCGTGCAGCAGCGGCGCGCCGGGTTCGGTCGCCCGTTCGGGGTCGAGGACGGCGGGCAGCACCTCGTACTGCACGGCGACGAGCTGCAGCGCCTGCTGGGCGAGCGCGACGGAATCCGCCACGGCGATCGCGACGCGCTGGCCGTGGTGGCGCACGACGGGGTCGAGCACGAGGGTGTCGTCGGGGTCGTCGAGGCGGTTCTCGTGCCGGCCGGTGGAGAACAGCACGTGCGGGACGTCGCGGTGCGTCAGCACCAGGTGCACGCCGTCGAGGGCTTCGGCGGCACGGGTGTCGATGGCGGTGATGCGCGCGTGCGCGTGCGGGCTGCGCAGCACCGCCGCGTGCAGCAGCCCGGGTGGCACGTCGCCGTCGGCGAGGTCCAGGGTGTACGGCTCGGTGCCGGTGACGACGCGGTGCGCTGCCGGGGCGGCCACCGCCTCCCCCACGGCGCCGCTGCGCGCCAGGGGGGCGGCGGCCGGCCCGGCCACCGCCTCGCGGATCGCCCGGTAACCGGTGCAGCGGCACAGGTTGCCCTTGAGGTGCTCGTCGAGGTCGGCGCGCTGCTCCTCGTCCAGCGCGGCGGCGGTGACCACCATCCCGGGGGTGCAGAACCCGCACTGGAACCCGGCCGCGTCGACGAACCGCTGCTGCACCGGGTGCAGGCCGCTCCCGGGTGCCAGGCCGGCGGCGGTGGTGACCTCCCGGTTCGCCGCGCGCAGCGCCGGGTACAGGCACGAGTGCACCGGTGCGCCGTCCACGAGGACCGTGCAGGCACCGCAGTCGCCGGTGTCGCAGCCCTTCTTCACGGCCGTGCACGCGTTCTCCCGCAGCAGGGTGCGCAGGCACTGCCCCGGCCGCGGGTGCACCTCGGCGGCCACCCCGTCCACGGTGACCTTCACGACGCCCCTCCGAGCTTCACGACGTTCCTCCGAGCTTCACGACGCCCCTCCCAGTTCCTCGACGACCTCCGCGACCGCGCGCAGCGTCACCGCGCGCCGCCAGTCCGGGTCGCCGTGCACGTCGTCGAACCAGCCCGGCCCGTCCTGCACCGCGGCGTCCACCTGCGCCGCGGCCTGCGCCGGCGCCGGTGGCAGCGGCCGGTGCAGCACCACCGGGCGCGCCACCGCGGCCGTCACCGCCAGGGTGAGCGCGCCGTCCTCGTCCAGGCGGGCGGTCACCAGCGAGGCGGAGCGGCCCAGCCGGTGCAGCGAGGTGCGGCGGAAGGCGGTGCGCGCGCGCAGGGCCCGTTCCGGCAGGTCCACCGCGCGCAGGACCTCCCCCGGGCGCAGCGCGGTGCGCCCGTCGCCGACCACGAGCTCGGCCACCGGCAGGTGCCGCGTGGAGCCGTCCGCGCCCCACAGCTCCGCGGTGCCGTCCAGCGCCACCGCCAGCGAGGTCATCGCCCCCGCCGGCAGCGCCAGGCACACGTTGCCGCCGACGGTGGCCACCGCGCGCACCTTGAACGAGGCCAGCAGGGCGCGCACGCACTGGCGCAGCAACGGGTGCGCGGCCCACCCCGGCCGGGCGGGCACGGCGGTCAGCTCCCCCACCGGGCACGTCGCGGCGATCCGCAGACCCTCGGCGGAGGCCGTCCACGGCTCCCAGCCCAGGCTCGTCAGGTCCACCAGGGTGCGCAGGTGCGGCTGTTCGCAGGAGAACAGCCACGTGCCGCCGGCCAGGACGGCGCTGCCCGCCGCGCCGGTGTGCGCGGCGGCCAGCGCGGCCCGGTCCCGGACGGGGATGATGGCCTCGATCGTGTTCAGGTCCACGGGCGCGAGCCCTTCTCGAGACGGTGGGGGTGGGGGTGGGGGTGCGGGTGCGGGTGCACGACCTGCTGCCCGGGCGCGGCGGTGCCCACGGCAGCCCGGCGGCCGGCGGCGACGGGGCCGGCGGTGGAGGGACCGGCGCGGTGCCCGGCGCGATCGCCGGGCTGCGGCTCCTGGGCGGTGAACCCGCTGCGCTGCAGCGCCCCGTGACCGGCACCAGCACCGTGGACCTGCTCGACCCCGGCCGGTACGTGGGCGTGGCGCACCTGGTCCTCACCGGTCTGGTGTGGCGCCGCGAGGCCGCCGACAGCGAGCGGTTCGTCGCCGCCGTCGCCGAGGCCGGCGCCAGCGCCCTGGCCGTGGGCGAGGGCCTGCTCGGGGAGGTGCCCGCGGACGTCGTGCAGGCCGCGCACCGGCACGGGCTGCCGCTGTTCGCGGTGCCCGCCGACCTGCCGTTCCACGAGGTCAGCGCGCACGTCGCCGCGGCCACCGCACCCGGCGCCGGCACGGGTTCCGCCGGCCACGACGGTGCGGTGCAGCGGCTGCTGCGCGGCCTCGCCGAGGGCCGCTCCCTGGCCGAGCAGGCCGGCGACGTCGCCGCGCACCTCGGCTCGCCCGTGCGGGTGCTGTCGGCGACCGGCCGGCAGGTGGTGCCCGGCCCGGCGCCGCTGAGCGAGGACGAGGTCGACGACGTGGTGCTGCGCGCGGCGCGCGCCGGTGCGCACGGCGGCAGCGGCCCGGCACTGGTGCATCCGGCCGTCGGGGCGCTGCAGGTGCGCGCCGTGGCCGCCGAGGACCCCGCCGAGCGCTGGTGGGTGCTCGTCGACGCCGGTGCGCCGGCGGGAGCGGTGGCGCTCTTCGACGCGCTCGCCGGCGCGGTCGCCGTGCACCGCCGCACCGCCGCGGCACCACCGGCCCCGCGCGGGGGCGTCGTGGTGGTCCTGGCCGAGGGGGCGTGCTCGGCCCGGGCCCTGGCCGACGCCCTGGCCGACGTGCCGCACCGGCTGCAGGTCACCTCCGGCGGGGCCACCGCGGTGGTCGAGGCCCGCCCCGATCTGGTGGCGCTGCTGCGCCGGCGCCTGCTGCGCCTGCAGCCGTCCCTCGCCTCGCGCCGCCTGCTCGCCGGCGCGAGCCGGGCCGGGGAGGGTGGCGAGGAGGCGGTGGCCGGCGCGCGGCGCGCCCTGGCCGCCGCGCGCGCCGGCACGGGCGGCGTCGTCGTCGTGGAGGACACAGACACCGGCACCGTGCTGGACCTGCTGCGCACCGTCCCGGCGCGCGAGCGCACGGCGTTCGCGCGCACCGTGCTCGGGCCGGTGCTCGCCGACGCCGAACTGCTCGGCACGCTGCGCACCCACCTGCGCCACGGGTGCTCGCCGACCCGCACCGCGCACGCGCTGCACGTGCACCAGAACACCGTGCGCTACCGGGTGGGGCGCCTGGAGGAGCTGCTCGGCCGGAACCTGCGCGATGTCGCCGACCTCGCCGACGTGCACGTCGCGCTGCGGCTGCACGACGACCTGCGCGGCGACCTGCACGGCGACCCCGGCGATCCCGGTGGGCACGGCGGGGTCGCTCAGTAGTCGACGCGCGCGGCGCTGGTCAGCCACGCGTCGAACGGCTCGGCGGCGGTGCGCACCCGCTGCTGGAGCACCGGTGTGGACCACAGCGCCCGGTCGGTGGAGAACAGCTCGTAGAACGCGCGGTCGTCGAAGCCCCCGCGGGCGGCGTCGTCGCGGTCGGCGGCGTACACCACGCGCTCCACCCGCGCCCACAGCGACGACGCCAGGCACATCGGGCACGGCTCGCAGCTGGAGTACAGCGTGCTGCCGGCCAGGGAGAACGTGCCCGCACGCCGGCACGCGGCACGGATGGCCTGCACCTCCGCGTGCGCGGTCGGGTCGTTGTCGCGGGTGACCCGGTTCTGGCCCGTCGCCAGCAGCTCCCCGCCGCGCACGAGGACAGCACCGAACGGTCCGCCGCCCTCCGCGACGTTCTTCGTCGCCAGCTCCACGGCACGGTCCAGGAAGTACTCCTCCACCTCGGCGTTCACGTCCACGCCTCCGGCGCCGCGGGGTGGGCGTCGTTCGCGACGACGGCCTGGATCAGCCCGTAGGGGCGGTCGTCGGCGTGGAAGACCTCACCGTGGTTCTGCACGCCGAAGCGCTCCAGGTCGTAGTCGAAGTGGTGCTTGTTCGGCGCCAGCAGGCGGATCTCCACCGCCTCGGGAACCCGCTCGAGCGCCGCCTTGCCCATGTTCCAGAGGGTCTGCTGCAGCGCCAGGGAGTGCAGCGTCGCGAACTGCTCCAGCATGCTCTGCCGGATCCGCGCGTACGCGGCGTCGAAGTCGAAACCGTCCGCGAGGGCTGCTGCGCCGTAGCGCCACGTCGCCACCAGGGACGTCGCCATGACGCGGTCGTCGGTCTCGCGCAGCGTCGTGTACTCGTCCTCGAGGAACCCCTTGAACTGCGAGCCGGTGGACTTCAGCAGCGTCAGCTCCTTCAGACCCGCGAGCACGTGCGTGACCTGCTGCTCGCCCTGACCGCTGACGGTCACGGCGGCGGTGCGGACCTCGCTGCCGGAACGAACCCACGTGTGGTCGTGGTCGGTCCCGCCGACCTGCGCCCGCGTCCACGGGTACGCGTCGACGTCGACGCGGGCGCCGGTGACGGGGGCGACGTCGTCGACGAAGTGGCGCGCCAGGTCGAGCGCGTACCCCTCGATGCTGGCGACGCCCTTCTGCTTGGCGTACGCGTACACGGTGTTCTTCTGCGTGTCCGTCGGCAGCACCTTGGACTGGTCGCCGGTGAGGTAGGCGTCGGCGAAGTCGCCGCGCAGGGTCGTGGTGACGTTCAGGTCCACGATCTCGTGGCGTGCGGAGTCCCGCTGGACGCGGACGACCCGGTTCTCCGCCTTGCCGTACTGGTGGCTCGCCAGGACGATCGACACGGTCAGCTCCCGCGGTAGGTGGAGTAGGCGAAGGGGGACAGCAGCAGCGGCACGTGCAGGTGCGCCTGCGCGGCCACGGTGAAGGTGACGACGACCTCCGGGTGGAACGTCTCGCGGCCCGCGGAGGCGGACCACTCCCCCGTGGCGAACGTCAGGCGGTGCACGCCGGGGGTGAGGTCGTCCGCCAGGCGGGCGCGCCCGTCGCCGTCGGTCCTGCCGCTCGCCAGCACCTCGCCGGCGGGGCCGGTGAGGGTCAGGCCCACCCCCGTCGCAGGGGTTCCGGTGACGGCGTCGAGGACGTGGGTGGAAAGGCTCGTCACGACGGGTTCCCGGTGGCGTCGGCCACGGCGCGCTGCAGGCGCAGGCGTGTGATCGCGGCCAGTTCCCGGCGCAGCACGGCGCGTTCGGTGGCCGGGTCGTTGCCCAGGCGCGAGCGCAGCACGGTCAGCAGCTCCTCGGCGCTGCGCCCGGACGCGCACACCAGGTACACGTGGCCGAAACGGGCCTCGTACTCGCGGTTGCCCTGCGCGAGGGCGTCGAGCACGGCGGGGTCGGCCGCCAGGGCAGCGGCCTGCTCGCGGCGGGAGGCGGGGTTCGCCGGCCGCTCCCCGATGCGGGGGTGGGCGGACAGAGCGGCGTCCACGTCCGCTTCGGAGGTGGCGGCCAGTTCGGCGTCGGCCGCCTCCAGCAGCGCGGCCGGCGTGCCGAACGGTCGACGCGCCGACACCGCCGACGCCCACCCGGGGGCGTGGCAGCAGGACAGCAGCAGGGCGTGGAACCCCTCGTCGTCCAGGGCGTCCAGCGCAGCGATCCCGACTGCGCCTTCCTCGGTGCTGTCCACCGGCGCTCCTCCTCCTCGGTGCTGGGCGGCCCAGTGTTCCCGCGCGCGGCGCCGGTGCGCAGCCGCCGGTGCTCCAGCATTCTGGGCCCGTCGGCGCTCGTCCCTGGTGGGAACCTCCAAAGGGCACCGGAGCTGGAACACGGCCGAAACACCCCGGAAACACAGCGGGTCGCGCTCCCGCGGTGATCAGCGGGACGGCCGCCGCGACGGGCGCGTGGGTGTGGTGGGATCGGCACGTGCAGGCCGTGGGAGTGGTGCTCGCCGCCGGTGCGGGAACCCGCATGGGAGTTCCCAAGGCGTTGCTGCGCACAGCGGAGGGCACCGGCTGGGCGGCGCGCGCGGCGCAGGTGCTGCGCGCGGGCGGGTGCGCACCGGTCGCGGTCACCGTCGGCGCCGCCGCCGGGGACGTGTGGGCCGGGCTGCCGGCCCACGTGGCCGTCCTGGAAGTGCCCGACTGGCGCAGCGGTCCGGGCGCGGGCGTGCTCGCCGCGTTGCGGTACGCGCGCTCGCTCGGGGCGCAGGCGTTGCTGCTGATGCTGGTGGACCTGCCGGACGTGGGGGCGGACGACGTGCGGGCGGTGCTGGCGGCCGGCGAGGATCGGCCCGACGCGGCGCTGGTGCGCGCCGGGTGGCACGGGCGCGGAGGGCACCCCGTGCTCGTGGGGTGCCGGCACTGGGCACGGGCGGCGGACGTCGCCGCCTCCGGGGCGGGGCTGCGGGAACTGCTGCGCGACCCGGCCTGTCGAGAGGTCGAGGTGGCCGGGGCGGTGCGCGACGTCGACCTCCCGCACGCGCTGCCGCCCGGCACCCGCCTCCCGCTGCGGGGGCAGGTGGCGGGAGGTGGGAGGGACGGCGGGGGCTGACCGGTCCGGTGGCCGGGGCACGCCCGGCTCGCCCTGGTCGCCGCGTGCTCGGGTTCCGCCCGGGCGCGAGCTCGAAGTGCGTGCACCTCGGCCTGTTCTGCGCCAAGATGACCCGGTGGTTGCCTGCCCCACCGATGACGTCCTGCGCGAGATCGGTCGCGTCGCCGTCGCCGGCGCGGAGGTGGACCACGCCCTGTCCCGGCTGGGCAGCGTCCTGGACCGCACCGCCAAGGGCACCAAGGTCCGCGGCGGCAAGGGCACTCGCGCCCGGATCCGCAAACTCGCGTGCGAGCGGGTGACGGGCCACCTGCTCGACCAGCTCCTGCAGAGCATCGACACCGCCGAGGTCCTCGCCCGGCACCAGCACCTCGCTCTGCACCAGGACTGGTCGCTGATCAGCGGCCCGCCCACGGCGCAGGACCGGGAGCCGGGCCCGCAGCCCGGTGCCCCGCTGCACGCTCAGCAGTTCCCGCCCCGGCATGGACCCGCTCGGGCACCCGCACGCCCGGGCACGTGGCAGCAGGCCCCCGACGACCTCAGCCGCTGGCGCCCCGCCCCTGCCGCAGCCCGCTCCACCGGCCGCTCGGGCGACGCGAGAGGCACCTCGCCGCGGCACGAGCAGGACGTCCTCGACGAGCTGCAGCACCTGCACGCGGAACTGACCGAGCTCGCCGAGCACCTCGACGACCTCGGCTGCGGGATCGCGCGAGCCCGTGACCTGGGCGATCCGCCGGAGTGGGACGGGCCCGCCCCGCGCGGACGGCGCCTGACGGCGACCTTCACCGCCCAGCGCGCCGCCCGGTACGGCGTCGAGGCCCTGGTGCTGACGCTGCCCGAGACGGGCCAGCGGCACTCGCGCGTCCCCGTGCACCAGGGCGCCGAGGACGGCGATCCGGTCACGGAGCGGTACAGGGGCCGGTCCAGGAGCCGGGGCGCCGAGCCGGGGTGGTACCGCCTGCTGCCGTGGGCCACCGAACCCGGCGCGGAGGCGATGAGCACCGACGTGCTCGACCGGGCGCTGGAGCGCGCCGGGTGGAACCGGGTCATGCCGTGGCTGCCCGGCAAGGACGCCACCTCGATCTCCACCACCGTGGAGAGGATCGGCTGAGCCCTCCCGCACCACCGCCGCCCCGCCGGGGTGACGCCCGCACGCTGCTCGCCCGGCCGCGCGGTGTTTCCGGCCGGTGACGTTCCTGTTTCCAACGCTCCAGGTCCTTCCCAAGGACCTTCCGCCGTGCCACGTTGTTCTCCACTAGGAGAACCAAGAGCCGGGACCTCCCGCTCCTCTCCGGCTGGTACACCCGTCCTGGCCCGTCGACGCGACGTCGTGCGGTCGCACCCGCAGGGCAGCGGGCCGCGACCGCGCAGTGACCGATCCGCGAAACACCGAACACCACCCAGCGCCACCCGGAGGACCAGCGTGAGCACCACCCCCCGTGAGACGACCACCCCCGCCCCGGACACCCTGTTCACGGGCGGCCGGATCTGGACGCAGGACCCGGCCCGCCCGTGGGCGCAGGCGGTGGCCGTCACCGGCGGCGTCATCACCGCCGTCGGCGGCGACGGGGAGCTGGCCGCGCTGGCCGGGCCGTCCACCCGCCGCGTCGACCTCGCCGGCCGCTTCGCCATGCCCGCTCTGGTCGACGCGCACATCCACCTCAACCTCGGCGGCGGGCAGGCCCGCTGGGAACTGCCCCTGGCCCCCACCCTCGGACTGGACGAGGTGCTGGCCGCGGTCCGGGCGTGGGCGGCGGACCTGGCCCCGGACGAGTGGGTCGTCGGCGGCATCCTCGGCAGCACCACCATCGCCGCGGTCAGCCAGGACCGCGACGCGCTGGCGCGCCTCGACGAGGCCGCCGGGGGCCGGCCGGTGCTGCTGCGCGACGACTCCATGCACAACCGGTGGGTCAGCAGCGCGGCCCTGCGGGCCATGGGCGTCGACGCCGGCACCCCGGACCCCGACGGCGGGCACTACGTCCGCACCCCCGAGGGGCAGCTGACCGGCGTGCTGCACGAGATGGCCTCCGCCGTCGCGGAATCGGCGTTCGCGGCCTCGGTGCCCGACCCCGCCGCCCGCACCCTGGGGGCGATGGAGGAGGCGGTGCGCATCGTCAACTCCTACGGCATCACCTCCGTGCAGGACGCCGCCACCACCCCCGCGCCGGTGCAGGCGCTGCGCACGCTGGAGGACGAGGGCCGCCTGACCGTGCGGGTCGTCACCTCCGCCCCCGTGCGGCCCTTCCTGGAGGCCAGCATCGTCGGCGACGAACTGGTCGCCGAACTGCGCCGGCACCGCAGCGACCTCGTGCGGCCGGACTTCGTCAAGGTCGTCCTCGACGGGGTGCCCACGACCCGGACCACCGCGCTGCTGACGCCCTACCGCTGCCACCACCAGCACGACACCCCCGAGCGGGGCGAGCTGTACTGGACGCCGGAGGACCTGCGGGCCCAGGTCGAGCACTGCTACGACCTGGGCGTCGGCGCGAAGTTCCACGCCACCGGTGACGCCTCGGCGCGCGCCGTCCTCGACGCCGTCGAAGCCGTCCGCGCCGAGCGCGGACCGGGGCCGCTGTTCCACATCGCCCACGCCGAGTGGGTCCACCCCGACGACCTGCCCCGCTTCGCGGCCCTGGACGTCGTCGCCGACGCCTCGCCCTACATCTGGTACCCCGGCGTCATCGTCGAGGCCATCGCCGCCGAGGTGCCCGACGAGCTCGTCGACACCCTGTGGCCGCTGCGCGACCTCGTCGAGTCCGGCGCGGTCGTGGCCGCCGGGTCGGACTGGCCGTGCGCGCTGCCCACCCCGGACCCGTGGACGGGCCTGCAGACGCTCGTGACGCGGCGCAACCCCGACCCGTCGATGACCGGTGGCCTGAACCCGGCGCAGGCCCTCGACCTGCCCACGGCGCTCAGCGCGTTCACGACCGGCCCGGCCCGCGCGCTGGGCCTGGAGGAGGAGGTCGGCCGGATCACCCCGGGGCTGTCCGCCGACCTCGTGGTCCTCGACCGGGACCTGTTCGAGGTGCCCGTGGAGCAGGTCCACGCGACGACCGTCCTGCAGACGTGGTTCCGCGGCACCCTCGTCCACGAAGCGGTCCCGCAGGAGGGCCCCGAGGCCGGTGCGGAAGCATGACCGAGCAGCAGCAGACCGTCGACTACCCCGTCGCCTCCGAGTGGCCCACGCTCAACGCCCTCGACGGTGACGGGTTCAGCGACCACAACCTGCCCGACACCGACGAGCTGTCCGGGACCGACGTCGCGATCCGCCTCGACGACGGCGGGACGCTGACCGTCCGGATCTCGACGGACGGCTCGGCGACCGTCGTCGACGACCGCCCCGGAGCCGGGGAGTCCACCGGCCCGGTGTCGGTGAAACGGGTCGACGAGGGGCTGTTCCTGATCCACACCGCCTCCCCCGGGCCGGAGGGGGTGGCGCACGTCGTCGTCCTCGACACGCTGGACGGGGCCACGACCGTCGTGCGCAGCCACGTCGCCCCGCCGGGCCCGGTCGGCACCGTCCGCGTCGAGGAGGAGGTCAGGTCCGGTTCCACGACCGGCGGGGCGGCCCGCCACCACCGCAGCAGCGACCTGGTGGGCCGTCGCGTCCTCTACGTCTACGGCCCCGGCAACGCCTACGAGCACCTGTACCTCACCGGCAGCGCCTACACCTGGCACTGCCTGGCCGGTGCGGAGGAGGGGCTGGCCGACACCGACCGCGGGCGGGTCTGGAAGGTGCGTGAGGACGTCTACCTCTTCGCGTGGCAGGAAAAGGTCGTCCCCTGCGACGGCATCGTCGTGGTGAACTTCGCCCGCGGCCGCTCCACGGGCCGCATCTGGGGCCTGGACACCGGCGAGGGCACCACGAACTCCATCGCGATGGGTGCCCGGGAGTCGGAACTGAACCGCACGGTGCACGACCCGGCAGCGTGGGCCTGACCGCCCTGCCGGGGGACGGAGCTGTCACTCCAGGGTGAGGAGCGGGGCGCCCTGCGCCACGCTGCCACCGGCCTCGACCCGGACCCGCCGCACGGTGCCGGCGCGTGGCGCCGTCACCGGCGTCTCCATCTTCATCGCCTCCAGGACGACGAGCAGGTCGCCCTGCTGCACCTGCGCACCCTGCTCGACGGCCAACCGGACGACGGTCCCGTCCATCGGGGCGGGAACGGCACCCGGCTCGGCAGGGGCGGTACCCCTGCGCCGCTCGCCACGCCGGGACCGGGGACGGTCGGTGGGCGCGGCGAGCTCGTCGGCGGGCAGGGTGACGGTGACGCGGCGGCCGTCGACCTCCAGCACGAGGGTGCGGCGCTCCGCCGCCGGCTCCGGGGCCACCGACCCCTGCGGCTGCCCCGCACCGCGCCCGCTCCACTGCGTCTCGATCCAGCGGGTGTGGACGGTGAACCCGCCGGTCGCCGTGAAGGCCGGGTCATCGACGACGGAACGGTGGAACGGCAGGACGGTCGGCACACCTTCGACGGTGAACTCCGCGAGCGCCCGCCGGGCCCTGGCGAGCGCCTGTTCGCGGGTGCCGCCGGTGACCACGAGCTTGGCGAGCAGGGAGTCGAACGTCCCGCCGACGGGGTTCCCGAGGCGCACGCCGGCGTCGACACGGACGCCGGGACCTCCGGGCGGTTCCCACCGGGTCACGGTCCCGGGGGCGGGGAGGAAGCCGCGGGCGGGGTCCTCGGCGTTGAGCCGGAACTCGATCGCGTGCGCACGGGGTTCGGGGTCGTGCGCGAACGGCAGCCGGTGACCTTCGGCGATGCGGAGCTGCTCGGCGACGAGGTCGACGCCGTACGCCTCCTCGGTGACGGGGTGCTCGACCTGGAGGCGGGTGTTGACCTCCAGGAAAGTGATCGTGCCGTCTTCCCCGATCAAGAACTCGACCGTCCCGGCGCCGCGGTAGCCCACTGCCCGGCACACGGCGCGTGCCGACTCCGTGATGCGCTCCCGCTGGGAGTCGGTGAGGAACGGAGCGGGGGCTTCCTCGACGAGCTTCTGGAACCGCCGCTGCAACGAGCAGTCGCGGGTGCCGACGACGGTGACGTTCCCGTGGTCGTCGGCGAGGACTTGCGCCTCCACGTGCCGGGGCCGATCCAGCCAGCGTTCCACGAAGCACTCCCCGCGCCCGAACGCGGTGAGGGCCTCGCGGGTCGCGGACGCGAACAGCTCCGGGACCTCCTGCAGGCTGCGCGCCACCTTCAGCCCGCGCCCGCCACCGCCGTGGGCGGCCTTCACGGCGATGGGCAGGCCGTGCTCCCGGGCGAACGCGAGCACCTCGTCGACGCCGGCGACCGGCTGCGCGGTGCCGGGGACGAGGGGGGCGCCGGTCTCCTGGGCGATCCGGCGCGCGGACACCTTGTCGCCGAGCAGCTCGATGGCCCGCGGTGGCGGCCCGATCCACGTCAGCCCGGCGTCGAGGACCTTCCGGGCGAAGTCGGCGTTCTCCGACAGGAACCCGTACCCGGGGTGCACCGCGTCGGCTCCGCACCGGCGGGCCGCGTCGATCAGCTTGTCCGCGTCGAGGTACGTCTCGGCGGCGGTGCTGCCGCCGAGGGCGAACGCCTCGTCGGCGGCGCTCACGTGCGGGGAGTCGGCGTCGGGATCGGCGTAGACGGCGACCCCGGCGACGCCGGTGTCGCGGGCGCCGCGCAGGACGCGCAGTGCGATCTCGCCGCGGTTGGCGACGAGCACCTTGCGGATGCGGGTCGTGCTCACCGCGGGTCCTCCTCGGGGTCGGCGGGTGGTGGCGGGAACGGTGTGCGCAGCAGCGACGCGGGTGAGCCCCAGTCGTCGCGGTACAGCGGTCGGGGGGCGCGGGTGGGGGTGCGCAGGGCTGCGACGGCGGCGAGGACGGCGGCGAGCTCGGTGTCCGTGGGGTGCCCGGTGACCTCCCAGCCGTTCACAGCGGCACGTTCCCGTGACGGCGGGCGGGCTGCTGCCCGGTCTTGCGGTGCAACAGGCGCAGTGCGGCGGCCAGGTGCGTGCGGGTGGTGCCGGGGTCGACGACGGCGTCGACGTCCCCGCGGCGCACCGCCTCGACGGGCTCGGCGGCGGCCGCGGCCTCGCGCACGAGCGCGCGCCAGTCGTCGGCGGCAGACGCTCGTGCCGCCGCCGCGAACTCGTCGCGCTCGCCGGTCCGGGCGCGCGGCCAGGCCAGGACGAGGTCGGCTCCGACGTGCCCGGAGCCGAGAGCCAGCCGGGCGGGGCCGTGCGCCCGGCCCGTCAGCACCGTGACCAGTCCGACGGTCGCCTCCGCGTACGCGTACAGCAACCGGGCGAGGGCGGCGGTGGGGGCGCCCTCGTCGTCCTCCCCGGCCGGCACGGCACCGGCGGTGTCCACGAGGGTCAGCACGGGAACGCCGAACGCGTCGCACCACCGGACGAACCGGGCGGCCTTGCCGGCGGCCGCGGCGTCGAGCGCCCCGCCGCGGACGGCGGGCTGGGTGGCGACGACCCCGGTGCTCCACCCGTCGATCCGGGCGAACGCCGTCACGACGTGCGGGGCGTGCGCGGTGTGCAGCTCCACGAGGTCGTCGTCGGCGAGCCGGGCGACGACCTCGCGCACGTCGTAGGGCGCGCCCGGTTCCGTCGGCAGCAGACCTGCCAGCTCGGGGTCGTCCTCGGCGGGGTCGGGGCCCGCGTCCGGCAGCCGGGGGGCGGTGGCGCGGTTGTTGCTCGGCAGGTGGGCCAGCACGTCGCGCACGAACCTCGCGGCCTCGGCGGCGTCCTCGGCGACGTGCGCGAACCGTCCCGTCACCTCCGCGTGCAGGTCGGCGCCGCCCAGGTCCCCGGCGCTGCGCGCCGTTCCGGTCACGGTCTCGGCCGCGGCGGGGTCCGCGAGCGCCGATCGCGCGCCGCGGACGGCCACGGCGAGGTCGGCGAGCGGCAGCAGGAGGGCGGCTTCGCGGTCGGCGGTGGTGAGCACGACGGCGATCTGCGGCACCACCCCGGACAGGGCGGCGCTGTCGCGCGCCAGGGCGCCGAGCACCCGCAGGTCGGCGGCTCCGCCGTCGTGGTCGGCGTCGTCCCCGGCGAACACGGTGACCAGGGGCCGGCCGGTGCGGGCGGCGAGCGCTCGCACGCGCACCTCCGAGGCGGCGCCGGCCACGGCGAGGCAGACGTCGCGTCCGTCGACGGGGCCCCACCCGGCGGGGCCCTGCCCTGCGAGGGGGGTGGGTGCGTCGTCGAAGAGCACCTGCGCGAACTCGTGGAGGTCGTCGGGGTTCACGGGTCGGAGACCTCCCGGGCGGGGACGGGGCGCAGGCGCAGTGACTGCCCGGGGCGGACCTGGGCGAGGCGGTCGAGGTCGGCGTCGCGGACGACCCCGATGACGGGGTAGCCGCCGGTGACGGGGTGGTCGGGGCCGAACAGGACGGGCTGTGCGCTGGGCGGCACCTGCAGGGACCCCCGGGCCACGCCTTCCGAGGGCAGTTCGTCGTGGCGGGAGCGTTCGAGGCCGGGCTGGCCGTCGGGGCGGTGCAGGCGCAGCCCGACGCGGTCGGAGTCCGGCGTCACCGTCCAGGTGCCGGTGAAGAGGACGGTCGGGTCGGTGAACCAGTCGGCGCGAGGACCGAGCAGGACGCCGACCGTGACGGTCCCGGTGGCCGGTGCGGCGACGGGGGCGGTGCGCAGCACGGGCCGGCGCGGCGGGGGTGGGCCGACGGGGAGCCGGTCGCCCGGGCGCAGGGGCTCGGGGCCGAGTCCGGCGAGCGTGTCGCGGCTGCAGGAGCCGAGGACGGGGGCGACGGCGAAGCCGCCGCGCACGGCGAGGTAGCTGCGCAGGCCGGTCCTGGCGGGTGCGAGGCGGAGCACCTGACCGGGGTCGAGGAGCAGGACGCTGCTGTGCGGGACCGGTGCTCCGTCCACGGTGCCCGCAGCGGGTGCACCGGTGATGGCGACGACGAGCGGTGCGGTGGCCCGGACCTCCAGCCCGCCGAGGAGCACCTCGAGGGCGGCGTGCCCGGGCGGGTTGCCGACGAGGCGGTTCGCGAGCGCGAGCGCCGAGCGGTCGGCGGCACCGGCGACCCCGACGCCGTAGCGGAAGCGGCCGGGACGGCCGTGGTCCTGCACGGTCGTCAGCGGCCCGGTCGCGAGGACCTCCAGCGCGCCCATCAGCCGTGCTCCTGCACGAAGCGGACCGCTGTCCCGGGCTGGAGCAGGGCGGGCGGGTCGGCGGTGACGTCCCACAGCGTGGCGGTGGTGGTGCCGATCAGCTGCCACCCGCCGGGCGAGCGGCGGGGGTAGACGGCGCTGAAGCCGTCGGCGAGGGCGACGGCGCCGGCGGGGACGGCGCTGCGCGACTGCGCGCGCCGGGGGACGCCGAGGCGGTCGTCGTGGCTGCGCAGGTACCCGAAGCCGGGGGCGAACCCGACGAACGCGCACTGCCAGGTGGTGCCGGTGTGCTGCGCGACGACGTCGTCGACGCTCACGCCGAGGAGGTCGGCGACGTCGCCGAGGTCCTGGCCGTCGTAGCGGACGGGGATCTCCACGACGTCCTGCGTCGTGGAGGAGGCGGTGCCCTCGGCCGGCACCTGCGCCCAGCGCTTGAGCACCTCGCGTCCGACGGCGTCGGCGTCGGCTTCCGGGAGCAGGGTGATGAGGACGGTGCGGGCGGCGGGCAGGACGTCCTGCACCCCTGCGGGCGCGTCCTCCTGCAGGGCCCGGGCGAACCGCGGCACGCGCAGCGCGTGACCGGGACCGCCGGGCGGTCCGGGTTCGCCCGGGTCCAGCAGCCAGGCGCGGTCGCCGGCCGGCAGCAGCCGGGTCACGCCGAGGACCCGAGGTGCTGGGTGGTGCCGGTCACGGGGCCTCCCGTCGGTCCGGTCGGGTTGGTGCGAGCACTCTAGGGATCGTTCAACGATCTGTCTGCCCCCGCCGCTCGCCCGTGGTCCCGTGGGCGGCGAGGAGCTGCGCCTCGGCACGGTCGAGGTAGCTGGCCAGCAACCGCCCGGCACGGCCCCGCTCCCCGGCCTCCAGGTGCTCGGCGATGCGGCCGTTGTCCTGCAGGTAGGGCTCGTGGAAGGGGCGCAGGTCGGGCACGACGACGAACGCCAGCCGCAGCTCGGCGAGCAGGTGGCGCATGCTCTCGTCCATCCGCGCACTGCCCGCGAGGGCGACGAGCGCGGAGTGGAAGTGCATGTTCGCGGTGGCGACCGCCTCCCAGTCACCGCGGCGACGCGCCGCGCGGCCCTCGTCGACGGCCTCCTGCACCCGTTGCAGCCCAGCGGGTTCGTGCGGGCCGTCGACGGCGGCGAACTCCAGGACGCGCCGAAACCGGTACACGTCGCGCACGTCGGCGGCGGTCAGCGACCGGACGAAGACGCCGCGGTGCAGTTCGTGGCGCAGCAGCCCCTCGCGGGTCAGGAGCCGGAACGCCTCGCGCAGCGTGTTGCGCGAGACGCCCAGGGCGGAGCTCGTCGGCTCCTCCGGCAGGCGGGTCCCGGGCACGAGGGCGCCGTCGGCGACGAGGTCGCGCAGCGCCTCCGCGACCCGGTCGACACTCCCGCAGCCGGCCAGGGCGCGCCCGGCCGTGCTCAGCCGTTCCGGCAGTCGCTCGTCGTCGGCGCGCGTGCGGTGATCCACCGGCGAAACATAGCTGCAACGTCGGAACCGTTGCCAGGTCGTTGAACAACTCGTTAGCGTCGGTGTCCGTCCGATGCTTCCCGCACCCACCTGGTGAGGTCGTCGTGGTTCTCCCCCCCTCCCTCAGCCACCGTTCCTCCCCCGGCTGGCGCGCCGCCGTCCTCGGCGGCTGCGCCACCGCGCTCGTCGCCGGTGGCGTCACCGCGCCCTCCGCCGCGGGCAGCGCAGCGCAGCCGGCAGCGTGCTCGGCGGAGTCGACGGTGCTCACCGTCGAGGAGTCGCGCCTGGGCCTGCCGCTCGTCCCCGGCGGCGAGCCCGCCTCCGAGCAGTTCCTGCACGCGGCAGGGTTCGACACCCTCGTCGAGGAGTTCTCCACCCGGTTGTGCGCGGCCACCACGTTGGAGGAGGCTCACGAGCTCGTCCGCAGCAGCGGGCAGGGACTGTGGGACACCGCGGTCGCTCGCGCACAGGGCCGCGTCGCGTCCGGCACGATCGACCGGTACGACGACCGCCCGCTGTACTGGGCCCGCACGTCGATGAGCGCGGCGCTGCGCTCGCTGGACGCTGACTACCTCCAGAGCCCCTTGCAGCGGCAAGGGCTGCTGCACCTGCTGGACCGCACGAGTCGCGGCATCTCCTCGGTGGGGTGGTCGCAGGAGGAGCCCGACGCGACCCGCGTCCTCATCAGCGGGTTCGACACGTACAGCCTCGATTCCAGCCTGCGCAACTCCAACCCGTCGGGCGCCACCGCGCTGCAGCTCGACGGGCGCACGGTGCAGACCCCGCAGGGGCCGGTCACCGTCGAGGCCGTCGTCCTGCCCGTGAACTACACCGACTTCGACCAGGGCGTCGTCGAGGACGCCTTCGGGCCGGTGCTGAGCACCGGCGAGGACCGCACCGACATGATCATGACGATCAGCCAGACCGGTCGAGGCCGGATGGACATCGAGCAGTGGGCGGCGAACGCGCGCGGCGGGTCCCCCGACAACAACCGCAACCAGCAGTTCGGTCCCGTGTCGCGTTCCTCGCACTGGCCGCAGCCGTTCGACTCGCCGGAGTGGATCGAGACGACGCTGCCGTACGAGGCGATGATCGCCGCCGGGACGGGCCCGTGGCCCGTGCAGCTCAACGACGGGATCTGCGAGTGGCCCGCCGGGACCTGGCCGGACCCGACGGCCCTGCAGTGCGCAGACGACCCGACACCGGGCAGCACGGCCGCGTCCGGCCCGGGCGGCAGCTACCTGTCGAACGAGAGCATGTACCGCTCCAACCGGCTCCGGATCGGCATGCAGGCCTGGGACGTCCCCGGTGGTCACCTGCACGTCTCCGCACTGGAGTACCCGGCCGACGAGGCGCTGATCACCGACTCGGCGTTCGAGGCCGACCGGCGGGCCGTCGTCGACCAGACCATCGCCCTCGTCACCGCCGCCGGCGCCGCGGTCCGTGCGGATCGCCCGGAGACGGCGCCGTGAGCAGCTCCACCGGCGCTGCTGCGACGGCCGAGCGCCGCCGGTCCTCGCGCCGCACCCTGCTCGGCGCCATCTTCCTCATGGCGACCAGTGCCATCGGACCGGGTTTCATCACCCAGACCACGACGTTCACCGCCCAGCTCGGTGCGGCGTTCGCCTTCGCCGTCGTGGTGAGCATCCTCGTCGACATCGCCCTGCAGCTGAACGTGTGGCGGGTCATCGGGATCTCCGGGTTGCGCGCCCAGGAGCTCGGCAACCGCGTCCTGCCGGGGGCGGGGTGGGCGCTGACCGCACTGGTCGTCCTCGGCGGCCTGGTGTTCAACGTCGGCAACGTCGCAGGGGCCGGTCTGGGGCTCAACGCGGTGGTGGGTCTCGACCCGCGGTGGGGGGCGGCGATCTCCGCGGTGCTCGCCATCGCGATCTTCCTCAGCCGCGCAGCGGGTGCGGCCCTGGACCGCATCGTCGTCGCCCTCGGCCTGGTGATGATCGTCATGACGACGTACGTGGCCGTCGTGTCCCGCCCGCCGGTCGGCCAGGCCCTGCGCAACGTCGTCCTGCCGGAGACGATCGACGCCCTCGCCATCACGACCCTCATCGGCGGCACCGTCGGCGGGTACATCACCTACGCCGGTGCGCACCGGCTGCTGGACTCCGGCACCACCGGGCCGGAGAACGTCGGTGCCATCACCCGCAGCTCGGTGACCGGCATCGTCATCACCGCGGTCATGCGCACGGTGCTGTTCCTCGCGATCCTCGGCGTCGTCGCCGGCGGTGTCTCGCTGGCCACCGAGAACCCGGCGGCGACGGCGTTCGAGGCCGCGGCCGGCGAGGTCGGGTTGCGCGTCTTCGGGGTCGTGCTGTGGGCCGCCGCTCTCACGTCCGTGATCGGTGCGTCGTACACGTCGGTCAGCTTCCTCACCAGCTCCCGAACCCGGGTGCGCACGCGCAACCTGCTGACCGTGGTGTTCATCGTCGTCTGCACCGGGTTCTTCGTCGTCGCGGGTGCCGCACCCGCCCAGCTCCTCGTGTTCGCGGGGGCCTTCAACGGCGTCGTCCTGCCGCTCGGTCTCGTCGTCGTGCTGTGGGTGGCGCTGCGCCGCCGCGACCTGCTCGGCGGGTACCGCTACCCGCGCTGGCTCGTCGCCGCAGGGCTGCTCGCCTGGCTGGTCGCGCTGTTCCTCGCCTACCGCTCGCTGTCGACCCTCCCGACCCTCTGGAGCTGACCGTGACCGTCACGGGCGCACCCACCGTCGACCTGAACTCCGACCTGGGGGAGAGCTTCAGCCGCTGGACCCTCGGAGACGACGAGGCGCTGCTCGGCGTCGTCACGAGCGCGAACGTCGCGTGCGGTTTCCACGCCGGCGACCCCACCGTGCTGCGCCGCACCTGCGAGCTGGCCGCCGAGCACGGCGTGGTCGTCGGCGCGCAGGTCGGCTACCGCGACCTGCCGGGTTTCGGGCGCCGGTTCATCGACGTCGCCCCCGCCGAGCTGACCAACGACGTCCTCTACCAGATCGGAGCGCTCGAGGCGCTGGCCCGGGTCGCCGGCACCCGCGTCGCCTACGTGAAACCCCACGGCGCCCTCTACAACGCGATCGTCCACCACGAGGCGCAGGCCGCCGCCGTCGTGGACGCCGTGCGCCGCTACGACCCGGCGCTGCCGGTCCTCGGCCTGCCCGGCTCGCGGTTCCTCGCGCTGGCCGCCGAGGCCGGTCTGACCGTGCGCACCGAGGCGTTCGCCGACCGCGCCTACACCCCGGAAGGCACCCTGGTGCCGCGCAGCGAACCCCGCTCCGTGCTGCACGACGCCGACGAGATCGCCCGCCGCTGCCTGCGGATGGTCACCGCCGGTCGGGTCGAGGCCGTCGACGGCTCCACCACCGCCATCGACGCCGCCTCGATCTGCGTGCACGGCGACACCCCTGGCGCGGTCGCGATCGCCCGACGGGTCCGCGCGGAGCTCACCGGGGCCGGTGTGCACATCGCCCCCTTCGCCCGGAGCTGACAACCGCCCCGCGCCCGGCGCGCGCACGGTCACGGGGCGCGGTGGTAGCGCGGGTTGCGCAGCGGCACGCCCAGCTCTGCGCCGGCGCGCGCGGCGAAGTGGGGATCGCGCAGCATCTGCCGGCCGAGCAGCACGGCGTCGGCGCTTCCGCGCTCGAGCACGTCACAGACCTCGCGGGCCGTCGTCAGCAGGCCCACCGCCGCGGTCGGCAGCGCTCCTCGCGCGCGCACCTGCTCTGCCAGCGGCACCTGGTAACCGGGTGCCGGGGCGTACTCGACGCCGGCGACGAGCCCGCCCGAGGAGCAGTCCACCAGGTCGGCACCGGCCGCAGCCAGCCGCACGCTCAGGTCGGCGGAGTCCTGCGCGGTGCTGCCACCGGGTACGACGTCGTCGACGGACAGGCGCACGAAGACGGGCACCTCCTCGGGCACGGCGGCGCGTACCGCCGCGACGCACTCCAGCAGGAGGCGTTCTCGCCCGGCGCGGTCGGCACCCCAGGCGTCGGTACGGGTGTTCGTCGCCGGCGAGAGGAACTCGTGCAGCAGGTAGCCGTGGGCACCGTGCAGCTCGATCACGTCGAACCCGGCGGCGACAGCCCGTCGGGCGGCCGCCCCGAACGCCGCGACCACTGCCGTCAGGTCCTCCTCGTCCGCGGCGCGCGGGGCTGCGTAGCGGCCGAACGCCTCCCCCGTGGCACCCAGGGTCTGCCACCCGCCGGCGTCGCGCGGTACCGAGCGGTTGCGGTGCTCGTCGCCGGGGAGGCCGCGGTACTTGCCACCCTTGCGCCCGGCGTGCGCGAGCTGGACACCGATGCGCGAGCCGGCCGCGTGCACCAGGGAGGTGACCCGCTGCCAGGGGGCGATGTGCGCGTCGTCCCACAACCCGGCGTCCTGCGGGGTCACCCGCCCCTCGGGCAGCACGGCGGTGGCTTCGGTGAGCACCAGGCCGGCTCCGCCGAGGGCGAACTGCCCGTAGTGCGCGACGTGGAAGTCACCGACCACGCCGGGGGCGCCCTCACAGGCGTACATGCACATCGGGGAGACCCACATGCGGTTGCCCACGGTGGTGCCGCGCAGGGTGAGGGGGTCGAAGGGCTTGCTCACACGGTCTCCTGGGGGGTGCGGTGCACCGGTTGCGCCGGCACGGGGGGTGGGGGGAGGCGCCGGCGGCGCAGCAGGGCGAGGACGCGGGTGAGCGCGTGGCCGAGCAGGAGCAGGGCGCCGAGCCCGGCGATCCAGGAACCCAGGTGCCCGATGCCGCCGTCACCGGTGGCCGCCCCGGCCGTGGTGGGCAGGGTGTGGGCGACCACGACGCTGGAGGCGGAGGCGCCGAGGTACTGCGCGGTGCGGTACAGCCCGCTGGCGCCGCCCGCCGAGGATGCCGGGGCACCTGCGTGCAGGGTCAGCTGGTTGCCGAGGTTGTTGAAGCCGTTGGGCACGCCGAGCAGTGCGCCGGCCACGGCGATGAGCGCCAGGGGCGTGTGCGGTCCCACGCCCAGCAGCAGCACCGTCCCGGCGGCGACCATGGCCGTGTTGCCGACCAGGAGCAGGGTGCGTGGTGTCACCCGCCGCCCGAGCCGGGTGGCCAGCACGGTGGAGAGCACCCCGACGGCGAAGACGGGGAACATCAGCAGACCCGCGTCCGCGGCGTCCAGCCCCCGCGTGGTCTGCAGCCACTGCGGGATGCCGTAGAAGACGCAGTAGAAGGAGGTGAACGTCAAGAACCCCCGCAGGCAGGTCGCGGCGACGGCGCGGTGACGCGCCAGCAGGCGCAGGTCCACGAACGGCTCCGGGGCGCGCAGCTCGCGCCAGGTGAAGGCGGTGCCCGCGAGCACCGCCACGGCCAGCAGCCACCACGGGAGGTCGACGGCGGAGCGGGCGTGCTCCAGCGACAGCAGCGCCAGCATCGAGGACACCAGCGCCGCCACGAACAGCAGCGCCCCCGGCGGGTCGAGAGAGCGCAGCGCAGCGCGCGCCCCGCGCCGGGGTGCGGGGTCGTCCGCCGGCACGCGCAGCAGGACCCACAGCGCGCAGTTGACGACCACGGGGACGTTGACCCAGAAGATGCCCTGCCAGCCGGTCAGGACGACGACCAGGCCCCCGACGGTCGGTGCCAGGGCGGCGGTCGTCTGCCCGCACAGCGCCACGGTGCCGATCGCCCCCACGGACGAGGCGTCGCGTCGCGCGGCCTCGCGGCGGATGACGGCCATGGCGGCGGGGAACTGCAGCGAGGTGCCCAGGCCCAGCACGACGCGGTCGACGACCAGCCAGCCCACGCTGGGCGTGAAGGGACCGGCCAGGGAAGCCAGCAGGACCACCGCGAGCCCGACGAGGTAGACGCGGCGCGGGCCGAACAGGTCCGCCAGGCGGCCGCCCGTGGGAGAGCCGACGGCGGCGGCGATGTACAGGCCGCTGACCAGCCACGGGATCGCCGAGGCGTCGCCGTAGTGCTGGGCGATCGGTACCAGGGCGACGGCGATGACCGCGGAGTTCAGGCCCTGCAGGATCGTGCCGCTGCCCAGCGCCCACGCCAGGGAACGGGGCAACGCCTGGCGCGGGGCCACCACCGGTGCACCGGCCACGGAGCGGGGGCTCACGAGGCGGCCGCGAGGGCCGCCACGTCGCCGGGGGTGGCCAGGAGCACGTCCGGGTGGGCGGCGACGCGCCGCAGGAACCTCTCGGCCACGTCCGCGAAGCACGCCTGGCCCAGCACCCAGCCGAACCAGCTCAGCCCCAGGTGGCGGGCGCCGACGACGTCGGCATCGGCGACGAGCTGGTCCACGGTGGCGTCCAGCACCCGCTCGAAGTCGCGAAAGCCGAGCCCGCGCGCGTACAGCGAGAACAGGTCCTCGCACTCCAGCGGGTGCGGAACGGCCACCAGGCCGCACGAGGCGCCCTCGAGCACGACGGGGCGTTCATCCACCGGCCAGTCGCCGAACCAGGTGAACCCCTGCTCGGCGAGCAGGGCGGTGGTGCGTGCGCTCTGGCCGCGCTCGGGACCGAACCAGCCGCGCGCGGTGCGACCGGTGGCCTGCTCGACCGCACGGCGGGCCTCCGCCACGTAGGCGCGTTCGACGTCCTCGTCCATGCCGGTGGCGACGATGACGTTCGCGGCCCGGCCGCGCACGACCACCTCGTCGGCGCGCGCGGCCACACCTCCGGCCAGGCCGGGCATGCGCTGCACACCCTCGGCGTCCAGCGCCACCGCGACCGGCACCCCGCACTCGCCGGCGATGTCGAGCAGGCGCCAGATGCCGACGGTGAGACCGAAGTCCCACTGCGACAGGCGCGCGACCTGCCCGTGCCGGGGCTCACCCGTCTCACGGCCGACGCCGCCCTGCATCGCCTGGGGCTTGAGCGCACCGTCGGGCACGTCGTCGAGGTAGGCGGGAGCGTGCAGCAGCAGGCTGACGGCCAGCTTCTTCCCTCCCGGCAGGGTCCAGGGCCGGCGGTGCGTGTCGAAGGCGTGCGGCAGGTCGGGGGCGAAGACGGTGGCGTCCGGCGGGTCGAGGACGAGCCCGCCGCCGGCACCGCGCAGGGCGCCCGAGGCACTGCTCGGGCCGCTGCTGGACCCGGTGAGGGACCCTGCGCCGACGGTGCTGGTGGAGGTGGTGGCAGCGGTGTTCACGCGGTGGCTCCCGCGCGCAGGTTCTCGGCGTGCGCCACCTGCGCGTCGTAGTGGTCCTCGAGGTAGTGGTCGGTGATGTCACCGGCGGTCGTCAGCCAGATCCGCTCGTCGGAGCGCAGGTACTCGAAGACCTGCTCCAGGTACCGCGCGAACCACGGCTGGCCGGCGACGAAGGGGTGGGTGGCCACGCAGGCGACGCGGCCCTGCCCGTCGCGCTCGGCATCGCGCAGCAGGCGGCCGACCTGGGCGCGGACCATGTCGACGAAGTACTCGCCCGAGAAGTGCTTGGCGTGCAGGAGCGGGACGTCGTTGAGCATGTAGCTGTACGGGATGGACACCAGGCGCTCGCCGGTGCGGGTGCGCAGCGGCCGCGGCTGCTCGTCGTGGATCCAGTCGGCGTGGTAGGTCATGCCGTGCTTGACCATCAGGTCGCACGTGTTGTCGGTGCCGGAGATCTTCGGTCCGAGCATCCCCTTGATCCGAGAGCCTCCGTAGTAGGTCTCGGCCAGCTGCTGCGAGCGCGCCAGGAAGTCGTCCTCGGCGTCCTCGTCGTAGCCGTACAGCGGTCGCAGGTTGGAGATGCCGTGGCTCATGACCTCCCACCCGCGCTGCAGCATCGCGTCACGCACCTCGGGGTACTGCTCCAGCACCGCCAGGCTCAGCGAGACCGTGGAGGGGACCTGCCAACGGTCCACCACTCGCAGCATCCTCCAGAACCCGGTGCGGTTCCCGGCGTCGCGGTGCATGTAGTGCTGCACGTCGGGTGCCGGCACGCGCCCTTGGGGACTGCCCTGGCCGGGGGGCACGTAGTCGTAGTGCTCGACGTTCGGTGCGTGCCAGACCGCCACGGTCTTGCCGTGCGGCCAGCTCACGCGCGGGCGACCGGGCAGGGGGGCGTAGACGAGCCGGTCGTTGTTCAGGATGCTCACGCGCGCACCGCATCGCGCTCGTGGGACCGGTCGACGGGTTCTCCAGCGGGCTCGCCCGCCGGCACGCCCCCTGGTGCGGCGGCACGCTCGGCGCGCAGCGCGGCGAAGCGCTGCAGCTGCTCGTCGAGCGTGACGACGTCGGCGAAGCGGTCCTGCATGTCCCACAGGGCGACTTCCCCGGACAACGGGCGGAAGTCGTCGCAGCACTCCTCCACCACGGACACCCGCAGGTCGCGGTACGCGGCGTCGACGACGGTCGCGCGCACGCACCCGCTGGTGGAGGTGCCGGCCACCACCAGCTCGTCGATCCGCAGCTCGGTCAGCAGCGCGTCCAGCTCGGTGCGGTGGAAGCCGGAGGCGACGGTCTTCTCCACGACGTGGTCCCCGGGCTGCGCGGCCACCACGGGGTTGATCTGCGTCCACGGGTTGCCCCGCTCGCAGCGTTCGGTCAGGGACGAGCGCACCCGCTGCGCGAGCATGCGGTCGTCCAGGGAATCCAGCACCATCACCAGGTAGACGACCGGCACCGCGGCGGCGCGGGCGGCGCGCAGGAGTTCACCGGTGTGCTGCAGCGCCACGGCGGTGCCGGGCCCGATGTGCTCGTGCTCGGTGAAGGCGCGCTGGTAGTCCACGACGACGACGGCGGGTCGCTCGCCCGGGCCGATCCTGGTGCGCTGAGCGCGCAGCTCGCGGATCCTCGCCACCTCGGCGTTCCAGTCGGTCACGGTGTCCTCCACTCCAGCGGTTCGGTGGGACCGGTCGCAGCCCCGGTCGGCGGCACGACTCTCGGCACGGTTCACGGCGCGGCTCACATGCCCAGGTAGGCGGACTGCACGCGGTCGTCCGCGGCGAGCTGCGCCCCGGTGCCGTCCAGGACGACGGACCCGGACTCCAGGACGTAGGCGCGGTCGGCCAGTTCGAGGACCTGCCCGGCGTTCTGCTCGACGATGAGGATGCTGACCCCGCGATCGCGCACGGCGCGCACGGCGTGGAAGACGTCCCAGGTCAGCTTCGGCGACAGGCCCGTGGAGGGCTCGTCCAGCAGCAGCAGGCGCGGTGCACCCATCAGGGCGCGGGCGATGGCGAGCATCTGCTGCTGGCCACCGGACATCGTCTCCGCCAGCTGGTGGCGGCGCTGCACCAGGACGGGGAAGAGGTCGTAGACCTCCTCCTCGCTCAGGCCGCTGCGCCCGCGCCGGGCCCAGCGGCCCATGCGCAGGTTCTCCTCCACGCTCAAGGAGCCGAACAGTGCGCGGTGCTCGGGAACGAGCACCAGCCCGCGGCGGGCCTCTTCGTGGCTGCGCCCACCGCGCACCTCGCGGTCGTCGAAGCGCACGCTGCCCGCTGAGCAGCGCACCTCACCGACGATCGTCTTCAGGGTGGTGGACTTGCCGGCGCCGTTGGCGCCGACGACGGCCACGATCTCGCCCTCGGCGACGGTGAGGTCGATGCCGTGCAGGATCTCCAGGCCCTGGTAACCGCTCTTGACGCCGTCGAGCTCAAGAAGCACGGCGGAACTCCTTCCCGAGGTACGCCTCGACGACCCGGGGGTCGGCGAGGACGTCGTCGACCTGGCCCCGGGCGAGCACCGCTCCGGAGTCCATCATCACGACGCTGTCGGACAGTTGCCGCACCGCGGCCATGATGTGCTCGATGAACACCATCGTGGTGCCCTCGTCGCGCAACTCCTCCAGCAGCTGCAGCACCGGTGCGCGTTCGGCGGGCACCAGCCCGGCCAGGACCTCGTCCAGCAGCAGGACCCGCGGGCGCGTGGCCAGGGCGCGCGCCAGTTCCAGGCGCTTCTGCACCGCGGCGGGCAGCGCCCCTGACGGGCGCTGCGCCCATCCGGTCAGGCCGGTGCGCTCGAGCACCTGCGCGGCGTGCTCGCGCGCTGCCCGCTCCCTCCCGCCCCGGGCGCTCCAGGCGGCGACGGTGACGTTCTCCAGCACCGACATCGAGGCGAAGGGGCGCATGAGCTGGAAGGTGCGGACCATGCCGTGGCGCACCAGGCGGTGGGTGGCCATGCCGGTCACGTCGCGCCCGTCGAGCAGCACCTGGCCGGTGTCGGGAGCGAACGCACCGGTGATGCAGTTGAACAAGGTGGTCTTGCCGGCGCCGTTGGCGCCGATGACACCCAGGATCTGTCCCTCCTCGACCTCCAGGTCGACCTCGCGCAGGGCGCGCAGACCGCGGAAGGACTTGCTCAGGCCGCGGATGCTCAGCAAGCTCACCGACGCCTCCTCTCGTCCAGCTTGGTGCGTGCCGTGCCGTACAGGCCCTTGGGCAGCAGGATGACGAACGCGATGAGGATCACCGCGTACAGGACGATGTCCAGGCCACCGTGACCGGCCAGGAAGGACAAGGCCGCAGGGGGCTCGCGCAGGAACGCCGCGGTCAGGTCCGACAGGGGCGCCATGACGAGGGCACCGACCAGCGGGCCCCACACGGTGCCGCTGCCGCCGACGACGGCGGTGATGATGGCGTTGTTGGACACGTGCGCCCCGAACGCCAGGTCGGGGTCGATGAACATGTAGTACTGGAAGTACAGCACCCCGGCCGCGGCGGTGATCGCCGCGGAGATCGCCACAGCGGTCAGCTTGTGCCGCAGGGTGTCGATGCCGACCGCGGAGGCGGCCAGTTCGTCGTCACGGGTGGCCAGGGTGAAACGGCCGGCGCGGCTGCGCACGAAGGCGATGCTGACCGCCAGCGCCAGCACCACCATCAGCAGGCCGAGCCAGTAGTAGAACGGCGAGCCGGCGGGGAACTGGAACATGCCCGGGGAGCTGCCCTGCAGCACCGGCACGGTGAAGCCGACGGTGCGCTGCAGCGCGTCGTTGCCGGTGACGAACAGGCGCAGCATCTCTGCGAAGGCGAACGTCGACATGGCGTAGTAGGCGCCTTGGAGGCGGTAGCGGAAGGCCAGGTAGCTGATGCCCACCGCCGCCGCGGCGGAGAGCACCATGCCCGCCAGCAGCCCCAGCCAGGGGCTGATGCCGTGCTCGACCAGCAGGTAGGCGGCGGTGTAGGAGCCGATGCCGAAGTAGGCCGCGTGCCCGAAGCTGAACAGCCCGCCGAAGCCGCTCATGATGTTCCACCCGATGCCCATGAGCGCGAAGACCAGCACGCGCACGGCGATGTTCAGCTCGGCCGGGGGCAGGAACAGCGGGAGGCTGGCGCCCACCAGCAGGACGGCGACCAGGACGGCCCAGTCCCAGGCGATGGCGCGGCTCCGCGCGGTCCTCAGCGGTGCCGCGGCGGGTGCGTGCACGGAGGTGGTGGTCACGACGCCCTCCCGAAGACTCCGGTCGGCTTGGCGAACAGGACGATCAGGAAGACGAGGAAGACCGCCAGCAGCGGGCTCTGCCCGGGCAGGATCAGCCCGCCCAGCTGCTCGGTCAGTCCAACCACGAGCCCCCCCACGAGCGCCCCGGGCACGTTGCCCATGCCGCCGAGGACCACCACGACGAAGGCGGTGAGGTTGAAGACCGCTCCTGCGGTGGGCTGGATGGTGGAGAAGGGGGCCACGAGGGTGCCTGCGGCACCGGCGGCGGCGGCACCGAGGGCGAAGGTGAGCACGTAGATGCGCTTGGTGTCGATGCCGACCAGCCGTGCACCCTCGGGCTGGGCCGCCACGGCGCGGATGGCGGTGCCCACCGCGGTGCGGCGCAGCAGGACCCACAGCGCCGCCACCAGGACCAGGGCGCCGGCGAAGGCGACGACGCGGCTCAGCTCGACGGTCGCCCCCAGGACGGGCACCGCACGGTTTCCGGGCAGCTGCACCGACAACGGGTTGGGCCCGAAGACCAGCAGCAGGACGTTCTCGATCGCCAGGGCGATGCCGATGGTGATCAGCAGCTGGATGGCCAGCGGCGCCCTCATCACCGGGTTCAGCAACGCCCCCTGGACCAGGGCTCCGAGCAGGCCCATCACCGGGACGGTCACCACCAGCGCCAGGTAGGGGTGCACCCCGAAGGTGGTGACGACCCAGTAGGTGAGGAAGAGCGAGAGGGCGACCATGGCGCCGTTGGCGAAGTTGATGACGTGCAGCACGCCGTACACCAGGGTCAGCCCCATGGCGATCAGGCTGTAGATGCCCCCGGTGAGCAGGCCGGTCACCAGCGCCTGCACCAGGACGGTGCCGCTGCCGGAGACCACGCGAGCCACGACCGCGGCCAGCGCCAGGAGCGCCACGGTCACCAGCAGGGTGCGCCCGACCCCGGGGGCGAGCGGTCGCGCCCGGACGGTGCCCGACGCGCTCGCACCGGCGGTGGCGCCCGGGGCGCTGGGCGTGCTGCGGGCGCTCGGGATGCTCACGGCGTCACCGGGGAGGCCGGGTACACCGGCGCGGACTCGGCCAGCGCCTCGGGGAAGACCTGCTTGACCGCCCCGTCCTGCACCTGCATGACGACGATCGCGGCGTTCTTGTTCTCACCGTCCTCGCCGAAGGAGACCGGCCCGTCGTTGACGACGAGGGGGTCGTAGTCGCTGGCACGCAGGGCATCGCGCACGGCAGCACCGTCGGTGCTGCCGGCCTCCTGCAGGGCGTCGGCGATGAGCATCACCGCGTCGTAGGCCTCGACGGCGCTGGTGCGGATCGGCTCGCCCTGCTCCTGCTCGAAACGGGCGGCGAGTTCCTGGGCCCGGGGGTCGGAGACGTCCCAGTGGTAGTTGGCGTCGAAGTAGCCGGCGCCGCCGGCAGGTGCGTCGGTGAGGAACTGCGGCTGGTCGTAGGCGCCGTTGGCGACGCCGTACACGGCGTTGAGGCCGGCGGGCTGGATGGTCTGCACCGCCTGGGAGACGAGCAGGCTGTCGCGGTAGTAGCCGGCCACGGCGAGCACGTCGGCGCCCGAGGCCGCGACCTGCTGCAGTTGAGTGGTCATGTCGCTGACGCTGGTGGCGTCGTAGCTGATGACCGGGTCGACCTGCACGCCCTGCGCCTCGGCCTCGGCCTCGAACGCCGCCAGGGTGGCCTGCCCGAAGTTGCCCTGCTCGTGCAGGAAGGCGACCTTGCGCACCGGTGTGCCGGCGGCGGCGCTCATCGCGATCAGGGAATCGGCGCCCTGAGCACCCATGGCGCTGGCGTTGGGCTGGATGCGGAAGGTGTAGGTGTAACCCTGGTCCAGGATCGCGTCGAGGTTGGACACGTCGATGACGAAGGGCACCTGGTTGCGCTCGGCGACGGAGGCGACGTTGGAGCTGACGGCGCTCTGGTAGGTGCCGATCAGTGCGGCGGCGCCCTCCTGGACCAGCCGGGTCGCCTCGCTCTGGCCGACCTCCGCCTTGCCCTGGGTGTCGGCGGAGGCGAGGACGAGCTCGGCCCCGCCGAGCGAGGCGATGCCGCCGGCGTCGTTGACCGCCTCGACGGCCATCTGCGCGGCGGCCTCCATGGCCTGCCCGTCGGCGGCGCTGGCGCCGCTGAGCGGGTGCAGCGCGCCGATGACGACCTCCTCCACGGCCTCGCCGGAGGTGTCGGACGAGCCGGAAGCCTGCTGCAGCGCCGAGCCGGAGCAGGAGGTGAGGGCGAGGGAGGTGGCCGCGAGGGCCGTGATCGCACTGGTCCGAAGCGCTCTGGTCAAGCCAACCCCTTAGGCGAGTGTTCCGCTCAGCGGTCTCGTTCCGGAGAGTGGAACGGCTGAGGTGGCGTCCGATCGGCGCCTGGGGAGGAAATTACCTGCTCAGATCGCCGAAACGTTTCTCTCGCGTGAACTCCATGTTTCCTCGTCGAGGGAACACAGATGCTTGCGTTCCGGCGACCGGAATGCCCTACGCTCACCGCACGGGCGATGAGGAGGAGTTCCGGTGACAGGTGTGGTCCCAGACGTGGCGAACGCCGGGCTCGTCGACGTCGGCGGCGGGCAGGAGCGGGCCTCGACGAGCGAGCGCGTGGCGCGGGTGCTGCTCGCGTTCGCCGACGGCGACCGGTGCCTGGGGGTCTCGGAGATCGCGCGCCGCCTGCAGCTGAGCAAGGCCGTGGTGCACCGCATCCTGCAGACCCTCGTCGGCACCGGACTGGTCAGCTTCGCAGCCGGCGACCACACCTACCGCCTCGGCCCGGCCGCGCACGCGCTGGCCCGTCACGCCGATCACCACAGCGGACTGCGCGCGGCCGCCGTGCCCGTGATCAACCGGCTGGCGCTGGTGACCGGTGAGACGACGATCCTTTCCGCGCGCAACGGCTACCAGCGCATCTACGTGCACCAGGTCGAGAGCGACCAGCCGGTGCGCATCACCATCTCCCTGGGGCGCTCCTACCCGCTCACCGTGGGCGCCAACGGCCTGGCGGTGCTCGCCCGCCTCCCCGACGACGACGTCGAGCAGGCGCTGCGGGTGCCGTTGGAGAAGTACACCGAACGCACCGTCACCGACCCCGCGGCGATCCGCGAGCGGTTGATCGCCATCCGTCGGCAGGGTTGGGCCAGCTCCTCCGGCGAGCGGGTACCGATGTCCACCAGCATCGCCGCCGCGGTGCTGGACGCCCACGGCTCACCCGTGGGCTCCCTCAGCGTCGGCTTCCTCACCAGCCGCTTCTCCGACCAGAGCTTCGACGAGATGGCCTCCCTCGTGCGCGACGCCGGCGAAGAGGCTTCGCAGCGCTTCCAGCAGGCGGGCGAGTGATCGGCGCGGCGGCGGACCGGCTGGCCACCTCCGACCAGCTCACCGCCGACGCCGACGCTCCCCCGCAGCCCACCCCCGTCCCGACAGGAGCACCGTGACCCTCCCCGAGGCCCCCACCTCCCGCACTGCGCCGGCCCCGAGCCCGGCGGTCCCGCGCACCTTGCGCGTGGCGCTGGCCCAGACCGGTCAGGTACCGGCTGACCGGGCCAGCGCACTGCGCGTGCTGCTGCAGCGCTTCCGCTCCGCAGCCGAGCCCGGCACCGACCTGGTGGTCTTCCCCGAGCTTGCGACGACGCCGTACTTCGGCCTCACCGGCGACGACGCCTACAAGTCGTGGGCGGAGCCGGTGCCCGGCGCCACCAGCGACGCCTTCGCCGCCGTCGCCGCCGAACTCGGAGTCGGAGTGGTGTACGGCGAGTACGAGCGCGCCGCTGACGGCACCCCGTACAACGCAGCAGTCGTCATCGATGCCACGGGCCGGCTCGTGCACGGTCGCACCCTCGGGGGCCAGCAGGTGCCCTGCTACCGCAAGTCCTGCATCCCGCAGGGTGCCAGCACGGGGTACTGGGTGGACGAGAAACGGTTCTTCGAGCCCGGACCGGGACCGACGGTGTTCGAAGCCTTCGGCACGACGTTCGCCTGCCTCATCTGCTACGACCGCAGCTTCCCCGAGCACTGGGAGGCCGCGCGCAGCATGGGCGCTGAGGTGGTCCTGCTGCTCGTCAGCTCCTTCGGCTCCCGCGAGGACCTGTTCGAGACGGAGCTCCGGGTGCGCGCGAAGGACGCGCAGTGCTGGATCGTCGCGGTCAACCGCGCTGGCGAGGAAACGCTCGCCGGACGCACCGTGAGCACGTTCGGCCGGTCCTGCGTCGTCGACCCGAACGGCGAAGTGCTCGCCTCCGCGCCGGCGCACGAGCAACCGCACGAACTGCACGCCGAGCTGGACCTGGACCACGTGCACGACTCGCGTCGCAGGGTCCCCTACCAGCGGGACAAGGTTCCCGCGGTGTTCGAGCAGATCGCCGAGCTGAAGCGTCGAACCGGCCCGATCTGGTGATGGACCGGCTGCCGCGCCCACCCCTCGACGGCGCCGGCGACCGTCGCCTGCGCTGCGAGGGTCATGCCCGCACCATCGCGACGGCCGGCCGAGGGTGCGCAGCCGGCGCGTCGTCCACGCGTCGGGCCGGGAAGCCCCGGCCGTCCCGTCGTGGCCAGTGCACGGAGGTCTCGTCGAACCCGGCCGCGGCCAGCGCCTCGCAGGTGCGCTGGTAGGCGCGAGCGTGGGCGGTGCAGTTGCAGCGCGTGGCAGCAGGCGGCGTCCTGGCGGTGTTCGCGCTCGAGGTGCTCGCCACCGCGACACCGCGCTGAGCCCACGACCGCCCGAGCCCCAGGACCCGGAAAAGGCTCAGTCACCGGATGGAAACACAGCAGAAACACAGAGAGGTGATGCTCCGGGAGCACGGCCCACACCGTGAGCTTCCAGCACCACCGAGCGAGGAGACCCCCGTGACAAGCAGATCACGCCTGACGGCGTTGATCGCGGCTCCACTGGCCGCAGCCGTGCTGGTCGTACCGGCCGGCACCGCCAGCGCCTTCACCTACGTCACCGATGCCCACGGCACCGCCTGGGGCATCCAGGACGCCTCGGCGCCGGGCGTCGACACCGGCAGCATCCGCGCCACCCAGACCGGCACCGGCGTGCAGGCGCCCTACTCCACGATGCTCAACGGCTACGGCGGCATCCGCGTCAGCGTGCTCGCGCAGGAGCAGCACCGCTTCGACGGTGAACTGATGCGCGGCTTCGGCCTGACCGAGCACGGGGAAGGGCACTTCGAGAGCACCCGGTCGATCGACCTGACCGGAGTGCGCATCTCGCGCACCGTCGACGTCGACGCGCAGCGGGGTTCGGGCCGCTGGCTGGACACCTTCACCAACACCACCCGCGAAGAACTCACCGTCGAGGTCGCCTTCGGCGGGCAGACGGGCTACGGCGCCACCGGCACCACCGCCAGTCGCATCGCGGCCACCTCCAGCGGCGACACGACGACCACGGCGGACGACACCTGGACGGCCACCGCCAGCGGCACCGCCGAGGACGCCACGACCACCACGGGCGGGCCCAGCGCCACCGTGGTCGGCGACTTCGACCGCACCGGGAACTGGCTGCGGGAGACCTTCACCCAGCCGATGGGCACCGAGGGGCACGCCGCGAACTTCCCGGCCTACGTCAACACCCTCACCCTGGCCCCGGGCCAGAGCGCTTCGCTGCTGCACTTCGTCGTCGTCGGCGAGCCCGTCACCGCGCAGAGCGCGGACACCGAACTGGCCGAGGTGAGCGAGGTGGCGGCCGACCTGGCCGGCGCCCCGGACCTCGAGGGGCTGACGCGGCAGGAGATCTGCTCGATCGTCAACTTCCATCGCCTCTCCCCCGCCGACGCCGGCGTCGAACCCGGCCACTGCCGCGGCAAGGGCGCCACGAAGGTGCGGCAGCCCGAAGCGCCGCAGGAGCCGGCGGCGGTGACCACGTCCGCCTACGACGTGGTCGACAAGACCATCGCCGAGCTGCAGACCGACATGGAGGCCGGCCGCACCACCTCGGTGGAGATCACCCAGGCGTACCTGGACCGCATCGCCGCCTACGACGAGGGCCAGTTCGCCTTCAACGCCTTCACCACCGTCGCCGACGACGCCCTGTGGCAGGCCGCGGCCGCCGACCTGCGACGCGCGAACGGTGAGCGTGGCGCCCTGCTGGGCATCCCGATCGCGGTCAAGGACCTGTACGACACCAGGGACATGCCCACGACCAACGGCTCCTTGACGTTCGAGGGCTTCCAGCCGGCCGAGGACGCCTACCAGGTGGCCCAGCTGCGCGAGGCCGGGGCGATCATCATCGGCAAGGCCAGCATGGAGGAGTACGCCACGTCCGGCTCGTACTCCGACAGCGCCTACGGCAGCGTGTGGAACGCCTTCGACCCCTCGCGCTCGGCGCTGGCCTCCTCCGGCGGTTCGGCGGTGGCCACGGCCACCAGCATGGCCGCGGCCGGGCTCGGCTCGCAGACCGGGGACTCGCTGTACGCCCCCGCCACCGCGGCCAGCCTCGTGACCCTGCGCGGCACCGACGGCATGCAGTCCGACCGCGGCGTGATGCCCCTGGTGTGGTTGCAGGACTACGCCGGCACGATGACCCGATCGGTCTCGGACCTGGCAGACATCCTCAACGTCACCTCCGGCACCGACCCGGAGAACCCGGAGACCGCTGAGGCGGACGAGCACCGCCCTGCCGACTGGCGCAGCGTCCTGGACGACGCCGCGCTGCGGGGCAAGCGCATCGGCATCCTGCCGGAGGTGTGGCAGGACCCCTACGGCACCACCACGACGATCGAGGCCTCCCGGGCAGCGCTGGAGGACCTGCGCGTCGCCGGCGCCGAGGTCGTCGAACTGCCCGAGGGCCCCGTGGCGCCGGACCGTCCCGCGGTGGACGCGAACTGGGAGGGCTGGGCCCGCTACATCGAGTCCCACCCCGAACTGGGCATGTCCTCCCCCGCGGAGGTCGTCTGCTCCCAGGACAAGCTGCCCTACACCCGCTACTCGCCGCAGTACTGCGAGGACGCGCAGCGGATGACCGAGGCCGAGGTCGCCGCCTGGCGCGGGTACCGGGCGCAGTACCAGGCGAACATCGACGCCTGGATGGACCAGCACGACCTCGACGCGGTGGTCTACCCGGGCCTGCTCTCGGAGATCAGCCTCAACGACGGCGGCGGCAACCGCTCCAGCTTCGGGCGCCGCGACACCCCCTCGGGCGGCTCCGGTGTTCCCACGGTCGCCTTCCCCGCCGGCACCGACGCCAACGGTGCCCCGATCAGCCTGCAGCTGATGGGCCGCGCCTGGGACGACGCCGAACTGGTCGCCATGGCGTACGCCTTCGAGCAGGTCGCCGACGGCCACGTCGCCCCCGACACCGCCCCGGCACTGGCCCCGGCCGGCACCACGCACCCCTAGCCGCGCCACCGCCGGCCGATTGCCCGACGAGCACCCCGGCAGGAGCGCAGCCGCAACAGCACGGCCGTCACCACAACGACCGGCCCGGGGACCCACGCGGTTCCCGGGCCGGTTCGCGTCGCGCCGCCGCACCTGGACCGGTCGTGCCTCACCTGCTCGCCCGAGGACGAGGGGTGCACCGCGTCCACGAAGCTCCCGAGGGACCGGACTGCACCGGCTCGGGACGGCGAGGTTCCGGCCGGGTTCAGGCGCTGACGACCCTGCGGATTCCACTTCGCCGGCCGCGCGTGCCGAGCAGCACGAGGGCGGCGGCGATCCACAGCGTGGCGGCGATCCACGGGGAGACCGACCCCAGGGAGTCCGCGGCGGTGCTCAGCGGGGTGGGGACCCCGACACGGTCCAGCAGCCACCCGACGGCGGCGACGGCGGTGACGACCGCAGCAGTGGTCCGCAGCGGGCGGTAGGCCGGGGTGCGGGCCAGCACGATCAGCGGCGGCAGCACCAGCAGCACCACGACCAGCTGCATGAGCTCGATGCCGAGGTTGAACCCGAGCAGGCTCAGGACCAGCTGGGTCCCGGAGAGCTCCATCTCCGAGAGGGTGGTGGAGAACGCCATGCCGTGCACCAGGCCGAACAGGGCGGCGATCAGGGGTTCGCGACCGGGGAAGAGGGGGCGGACCGCGTGGGCCGCGGCGATGAGGATGCTGACGGCGATGGCCGCTTCGACCGGTTGCTGCGGCACGGGGAGCCCCAGCGCGCCGAGCGCGAGCGTGAGGGAGTGCCCGATGGTGAAGGCGATCGTGGTGGTGGTGATCCGCCGCACGGCCCGCCGGGTCGGAGCCACCTCGCGCCAGTGCCTGCTGCGACCTGCCCGGTCCCCCGCGAGCGAGGCGGCGAGCAGCGGGGCGGGCAGCAGCAGGGTCAGCAGGAACAACTGGTGGTCGGTCCCCTCGGCGATGTGGGAGATGCCCAGCAGGAGCATCCCGGTGAACCCCTGCCGGGCGCTGCCGCCCGCGAGGTCGACCGTCAGGGGGGACACGGTGCCGGTGACGGTGTCCAGGGTGATCGCCCCCAGGCTGCGGGTCTGCTCGACCTCACCGGTGGACGAGTCGCTGCGCAGCAGCACGAAGACGTCCGCGGTGACCACCTGGTGCAGGATCGCGTCGTAGTCGAGGGTGAAGCTGCGAAGGTCCGCGCCGGCGGGCGGGGTGAGCGTGGCCGTGGCGGTGACGGCGTCGAACGCGCCGGTGCCCCACTGCTCGACCTCGGCGGTGGCGACGTCGCCGACGTCGACGTTCCACGTCCCGGTGGCGGACGTGGCGTCGGACGCCGCAGCGATGGTGACGTCGAAGTGCTCCTCGACGTAGGCGGCGAGCTGCTCCGCAGCGGCTGCCGGGACCGTGCCGTCGACGGGGACGTCGATGCCGGAAGCGGTGACCAGGTCGGTCGTCGGCAGGGTCATCTCGACGGTGATGTCGTCCTCGTGGACGTCGAGCTGGAGGACGGTGGAGGGCACGACGTGCGCGGCCGCCGGCCCCGCCGCCACGAGGGCGGCGAAGCCGGCGAGCAGCACCGTGAGGATCAGGCGCAGGTGGAGGCGCACGTCAGGAGGTCAGCCCGGCGTAGTCGGTGTTCTTGTCGCGCCACACCGCGTGCGGGTGCGCGCCGTCGAGGACGATGCCGTTCTGCATGGAGAACTCGATCCACACCGACGGGCCGTCGATGCGGACGTAGTCCCCGGTCTCGGTCACGTCGGTGGTGCCGGAGTAGGCCACGTAGGTCTCGTCCAGCTCGCTCTCGTACTTCGCCAGGATCGTCGCGGCGTTCTCGTCGTCGACGTCGCCGACGTACTTCTCGATCGCGTCCAGGAGCAGCTGCTTCTGCTCGGCGGTCAGGTCCGAACCCTTCACGCCCTCGGACGTGGTGGGGAAGGCCCAGTCCTCGCCGGGCCCGAGCAGGATGTCGTTGAAGGAGGTGGACAGCTTCGCGGCGGAGTCCTGGGTGTCGTCCAGGGAGGTCAGCAGCGCGGAGAACGCCTGCTGCTCCTGCTGCTCGGGCTGCACGGTGTCGCCGTCGACCTCGACGGTGCTGAACGGCTCGATGCCGCGGAAGGACGGGGTGGCGCCGGCGAGCTGACCGTCGACGTAGGTGTTGGCCACGGCGAGGTGGTGCCCGCCGAACTGCAGCTCCCAGGTCCCGGTCTCACCGGGCGTGCCCAGGAAGGCGATGAAGAAGTTGCCGCGCCCGTAGGAGTCGCCGCCGCCGTTCTCGCCGAGGTAGTCGTCGGCCTCCAGGTGCTGCACGATCTCGTCGAAGCCCTCGTCCTCGCCCGATCCGGTGGCTGCGGCCAGCAGCGCCTCCAGCGCGCTCCACTGCTCCTCGGAGAGGGTGTCGGTCTGCACGCCCACGCGCCCGGTGCTGTTGGAACCGCCGCCGGGGGCACCGGTCGGAGCGGTACCGGTCGGGGCACCGGTCGGGGCGGTGCCGGTCGGGGCACCGGTCGGGGCGGTACCGGTCGGGAAACCGCCACCGCCGCCGAAGTCGCCCGCGAGCAGGGCGTCGGGGAAGTTCGACCAGTTGGTCGCGTTGGCGAACGTGTACTCCTGGTACAGCGCTTCCTTCTGCTCGTCGTCCAGGGTCGCGGCGAAGGCCTCGGCCAGCGCGATCACGTCGTCGCCGGCGGCGGCGCTGGGGTTCGGGTTGCCCCCGGTGATGGCCGCCTCGCGCGCCGCGGTGGTCGAGACGGCGCTCTGGCCGCCGTAGACCTGCGCCTCCGTCAGCGTGGCCGCGTGCGCATCCAGGTAGGTCCGGGTACCGGCCCCCAGGGACGTGGCGGACTCGGTCAGCAGCAGCGGGTAGCCGGCCTTGCCGGCGGCCGGCCCGGCCACCAGCGCATCGAGGCGGTAGCCGTTGGCGAGGGCCGCTCCCGTGGTGCTGAGACCGGCCTCGCCGGCGACCTCGGAGGCGGCGATCGCCGCTGCCGTCCCGGTGCGGTCGCCGCCCTGCAGCCGTGTCACGGAGTCGGCTCCCGCGGCGGCTCGCGCGTCCTCGGCGACCCGGGAGCTGACGGCGCTCTCACCACCCAGGGCCACGACGGAGGCGGGCTGGACCGAGGCCAGCGCCGCGGCGGTCGCCTCCGGCAGCCCGTTCGCGTCGGTCAGCAGGACGGGGACGCCGGCGCGGTAGGCCACCGGGGAGGCGGCCAGGGCGTCAGCGGCCACCTGGTCGCCCTGGACGTCACCGCGGGCGATGAACACCGACGTCGGCGCCTGGGCGTCGCCGGCGCCCTCGGCGATCGCCGCCACGGCAGCCCGCACGATCTCGGCCGCGGTCTCGAAGCGGTCGGCGCCGGCCAGCCGCCGACCGGTGCGCCCGGCGGTCAGGGCCTCGTAGGTGCCGGCCGAGACCGCGGACTCACCGCCCAGGACGATCACCTCGCCGGGGTTCAGCGCCGCGATGGCGGCAGCCGTCTCGGCGGGCACGGACCCCGCACGGGTCAGCAGGACCGGGGCGTCCTCCACCCCGGCCAGGTAGGAGGCGGAGACCGCGTCGATGCCGTTGCTCTCACCGTTGGCCACGATCACCGTCTGCGCCGTGGACCAGGCCGTCTGCGCGGCCTGGGCGGCGGTGGCGTAGCGGTCGGCCCCCGCGATGCGCGCGCTGGCCGCGCTGGGGTCGAAGCTCTCACCGGCGGAGGCGCTGGTCGCACCCATCGCGGTCAGGCCGACGATCACGGCCAGGCCCGCGCCGATCCTGACCGGGCTCTTCTTGCGGGACGACGAACTGTTCACGGCGACACCTCTCGAAC
This sequence comes from Kineococcus arenarius subsp. arenarius, assembly GCF_050871845.1. NCBI lineage: Bacteria > Bacillati > Actinomycetota > Actinomycetes > Kineosporiales > Kineosporiaceae > Kineococcus > Kineococcus arenarius. The sequence goes on along the minus strand of NZ_JBJLSE010000001.1, from coordinate 101,305 downwards.
GGGGCCGGCGTGACCGGCCCGGGCGGACCGGAGCCCCACCGGGGCCGGTCGCGCGGAAGGTTGGAGACTGCTGCAGAACTCCTCGCGGCGGGAGGACCGTCAGGGGCACCGGGGCCGCGGCGCGGCGAGGTCACCCCCGTGCGGACGGCGCGCGAGGGTGGCGTCCTGCGCGGAGACCTCGATCCCGACCGGCGGGGTGCCGGTGCGGACGCGCTCGCGGACCCCGGTCACGCAGGTGCTGCCGGGGTGGTCGAGGTGAGTTTCTCCGTGATCGAGAGGCTAGACGTCAGCGACGTCGAGTTGCTGTCTCGTGACCGTGAGCAAGCTGTGACTTCGGCGCCGGGCGCGGCACGAGCACCGCGCCGCCGTCGGCGGCCCGCAGCTCAAGCACGCGGTCGCAGACGGCGTGCAGCGCGCCCAGGTCGTGGCTGACCAGCAGCACGCCGGTGCCGTCGGCGGCGGCGCGGGAGACGACGTCGAGCACGTCGGCCGCCGTGGCCTCGTCGAGCATCGAGGTCACCTCGTCCAGCACGAGGTGCTCGGGGCGCACCGCCAGGGCGCGGGCGAGCGCCGCGCGCTGGAGCTCGCCGCCCGAGACCTGGTGCGGTCGCCGGTCCAGCAGCGCGCGGTCGAGGCCGACCCGGGCCGCGAGGTCCTCGGCGGGGTCGCCCACGCCGGCCAGCCGTGCCGGCAGCTCGATGGAGCGGCGCAGCGTCAGCCGGGCGTCGAGGGCGGTGCGGGGGTGCTGCGAGACCCACGCCACGCGGCGGCGCTGCGCCGGTGGCAGGTCGAGGCCGGCGCCCCGCACCCGTTCCCCGGCGAGCTCGAGGTGGCCGGCGTGCGGGGCCTCGAGCTGGGCGAGCAGCGCGGCGATCGTCGACTTGCCGGCACCGGACGGCCCGGTGAGCCCCACGACCTCACCGGCGCGGACGGCCAGGTCCGTCGGCGCCAGGACCGGGTGCGCGCCGCGGACGACGACGATCCGGTGCGCTGCCAGTGCGGGCGCGTCGGGCGGGACCGCGCGAGCGCGGCGGGCCACCGGCGCGGCCGCCACGAGCACGTCGTCGGGGGGACCCTGCGCGACCACCCGGCCGGCGGCGACGCGCGTGACGGTGTGCGCCACCTGCCGGGCGAGCGCCAGGTCGTGCGTGACGACCAGCACGGTGTGCCCCGCCCGGGCGTAGGCGGCCAGCAGCAGCCCGACCGTCTGCGAGGAGTCGGCGTCGAGCCCCGCGGTGGGTTCGTCGGCGAGCAGCACCGGCGGGTGGTTGACCATCGCGGCCACCAGGCCCAGGCGCGTGAGCTGCCCGCCGGACAGCTGGTGCGGGTGGCGCGCGAGCCAGGCGGGGTCGGCGCCGGCGGCGAGGGCGAGCTCGGCCGGCTGCCGGGCGACGTCGGGCGCCAGGTGCGGGTGGGCCGGGCCGAACAGCGGGCGGCCGGGCCCGCCCGCGCGCTGCGCCTCGCGCAGCTGCGCGGCGATCGTCGACGTCGGGGTGAACGTCCCGCCCGCCCCCTGCGGGGCGGTCCCCACGACGCGGCCCCGCAGCCGGCGCAGGACGCGCCGGGGCGCGGTGAGGAGCTCGGTCGAGCGCTCGCCGACGCGCAGGGTCGCGGTGCCCGTGACGCGCGCCTCGGGCGGGAGCGTGCCGGTGAGCGCCGCCACGACGGTGGACTTGCCGGCCCCGGACGCGCCCAGCAGCACGTGCACCTGTCCGGGCACCAGGTCGAGGTCCACCCCGCGCAGCACCACGGTGCCCCCGTGCGCGACGGTCAGGCCGCGCACCGCGACGGACGCGAGGTCGTGGGCGTGCGACGGCTCAGGCACGGTGGTCCTCCTCGCGCCCGGCGAGGCAGCCGGCCAGGCAGACGGTGACGGCGACGAGCAGGCCCGCGGGTGCGGCGAGCGTCCACCAGGCCCCGGAGAGCAGCGCCTGCTGCCCCAGGTCCAGGAGGACGCCGAGCGAGGGTTCGTGCGGGGGCAGGCCGAGGCCGAGGAACGTGAGCGTGGACTCGTGCCAGACGGCGTGCGGCAGCAGGAGCCCGAGGGAGACCGCGAGCTGCGCCGTCAGCCGCGGCCCGGCGTGGTGGCGCAGCAGCTGGCGGCGGGTCAGGCCCAGCGAGATCGCGGCCCGGTGGGAGTCCTGCGTGCCGAGGGCCAGGAGTTCCGCCCGGACCAGGCGCGCGGTCTGGGTCCAGTGCGTCGCGGCCACCACCAGCACGATCGTGACGAGCGAACCGCGCAGCACCGAGGCGACCACGATGCCGAGCAGGAGGTGCGGGACGGCGTTCACGCCGTCGAGCACCCGCGTGCCCCAGTGGTCCACGCGGCCGCCGAGGAGCCCGCAGGCCGCTCCGGCGAGCGTGCCGAGCACGACGGCACCGAGCGCGCCCGCGAGCGCGGCGAGGAGGGAGATCCGCAGGCCGTGGGCCGAGCGGACGAACAGGTCGCGGCCGGCCAGGTCGGTGCCGAACGGGTGCGCGAAGGAGGGGGCCGTCGCCCCGGTGGCGTACTCGACGTGGTCGAGGTCCACCGGCACGAGCACCGGCACGAGCAGCGCGTGGGCGACCAGCAGCGCGAGGCCGGCGAGGGCGAGCGCGCGCCCGTCCCGCCACGCCGGCCGGCGGCGTGCCGCGACGGGGGCGAGGGTGTCAGAGCGCATCGGGGTCCGTCCTCGGGTCGATCCTCAGAGGCAGAGGTCGGCGAGCAGGCCGCCGAGGACCGCCACGACGGTGAGCAGCACGGTGGTCGTGGCCAGCAGCGCGAAGTCCTGCGCCAGCGCGGCCTGGACGAGCGCCCGGCCCAGGCCCGGCCAGGAGAAGACCTCCTCCACCAGCACCGACCCGGCGACGACCTCGGGCAGTCGCGCGCCCGCGACGGCGAGCGTGGGCACGGCGGCGGTGGGCAGCACGTGCCGCACCAGCACCCGCCGCTCGGGCACGCCGCGCAGGCGGGCGGCGTCCGTGGCGGTGGTGCGCAGCTGCACGGTCACGGCCCGGTGCAGGTGCAGGGTGATCCACGGCAGCTGGGCGAGGGCCACGGCGAGCGCCGGCAGGGCGAGGTGCCGGACGACCTGGTCCGGGGTCACGGGGGCGCCGGGGTCGGTGAGGCCGCCGGCCGGGAACCAGCCGAGGGTCAGGGACAGCAGTCCCGTGAGCACCACCGCCGAGAGGAAGGCGGGCACGGCGGACAGCGCCCACACGCCGCCGGTGAGGACCCGCGCCACCGGCCCATGCGGGCGCAGGGCGGCCAGGAGGGCCAGCGGCACGGAGACCGCCGCCCCCACCGCCAGCCCGACGACCATGAGCAGCAGGGTCCACGGCAGGCGCCCGGTCACGACGTCGGCGACGGGCTGCCGCAGCGTCGTGGAGGTGCCGAGGTCGCCGGTGAGCAGCCCCGCGGCCCACTGCGCCCAGGCCCGCGGCCAGGGTGCCCCGGTCACGAGGCGCTCCACGTCGGCCCGGGAGGTCCCGCCGGTGAACTCCTCGTTGGCGCCGAGGAACGCGGAGGCCGCGTCGGTCGGTGAGACCGCGGCCAGGGCGAACACGGCGAGGCTGAGCACGGCGACCAGCGGCACCGCCCAGGCGAGCCGGCGCCCGGCGAGCCGGAGCGCGGCGACGGCGCGGATCGGTGCTGCGCTCACCGCCGCGTCCACTCCTGGACGTTGAACCACGGGCCCCAGGCGACGCCGTGCTCGTGCGGCTCGACGACGTGCTCGACGCCGGACCACGCGTCCAGGCCGCGCGCGACGTAGGTGTGCTCGAGCGCGAACAGCGCCACCAGGGGCGGGTTCTGCACCAGGTGCTGCTGCAGCTCGCGGTACAGCGCGGAGCGCGCGTCGGCGTCGACCTCCTGGCGGGCCTCCTCGAGCAGGCGGTCGACCTCGGCGTCGGCGTACCCGGAGGGGTTGGAGTAGGCGTCCTCCTCGTCGAAGACCGCGAAGTCGGAGTGCAGCTGGCGGTAGACCTGCGTGTCGGGGTCGTACGGCAGGTCGCCGCCGCCGAGCACGAACGCCGCCTCGTCCATCCGGGTCACCGCCTGCGGGCGGTCGACGCCCTCGAGGGAGACGTCGATGCCGAGCTCGCCGAGGTCGGAGGCGAAGGCCTGCGCGACGTCGCGGCGCAGGGTGTCCTCGGCGAAGTACATGACCGTGAAGGCGAAGGGCACCCCGTCCTTCCGGCGGACGCCGTCGGCACCGACCTGCCAGCCCGCCTCGTCGAGGAGCGCGGCGGCCGCCCCGGGGTCGTGCTCGAACGCGGCCGAGGGCTCGTAGGCGTCGCCCTGGGCGGGGGTGAAGGGGGTGGCGACGGCCTGGCCGTGACCCGCCAGGACGCCGTCGACCATCGCCTGCCGGTCGACGGCGAGGTTGAGGGCGACGCGCACGGCGGGGTCGGCGAAGAACGGCAGGGTCTCGGGCAGCGAGATCGCCCGGAAGTCCGCCGACGGGTTCGTGACGAGTTCGAGCCCGTCGACCCCGTCGAGCTCGCCGGCGGTGCGCGGGGAGAGCTGGGCGCCGTCGACCTCACCGGCGCGGACGCGCTGGGCGCGCGCGTTCTCGTCGGGCACGAAGGCCACGTGGATCGTGCGGACCTGCGGCGCCCCGCCCCACCAGTCCTCGCGGGCCTGCAGCGTCAGCGACTCCCCCTTGCGCCACTCGGCCAGCACGTACGGACCGGTGCCGACCGGCTCGGAGGCCAGCGGGGAGTCGACGACGCTGCCGCCGAGCGCCTCGGACGCCGGGATGCCCAGGGTGAGACGGGCTGGCAGGCCGGCGTACGGGTGGGCGAGGTCGAAGCGGACGGTCGTGGCGTCGAGCGCGGTGACCTGCTCGATCACCTCGTAGTCCGCCGCCGTCCAGGAGCCGACCCGCGGGTCGCGCACCGCGTCGTACGCGGCGACCACGTCCTGCGCGTCGAACGCCGAACCGTCGCTGAACGTGACGCCGTCGCGCAGCGTGACCGTCCAGGAGGTCAGCGAGGCGTCGGGCTCGGGCATCGCCGTGGCCAGGCCGGGCTCGAGGACGCCGTCCTCCCCGACGGCGACGAGCCCGTCGTAGAGCTTGGAGGTGATCCCCAGCGGGCGCTCCAGCGGGTTGAGGGTGTCGTACTCGGCCGTCTCCGCGAGGCGGAGCGTCGAGGTCGCGGAGCCGGCGCCGGACGAGGCGGCGTCGGCGACCGGCGAGCAGCCCGAGGCGGTGAGCGCCACGAGGGCGAGGACGGCGACGGCGGGGGTGGGGCGGTGGCGCACGGGGTGGGACCTCACGAGACGGAGATGCGGGGGTCGGCGACGGACTGCAGGACGTCCGCGACGGTGTTGACGACGACGTACAGGCCGCCGAGGACGAAGGTGACGCCTGCGATGGCCGGGAAGTCGGAGACGGGCAGGCTCGCCCCCAGGTAGGAGCCGACGCCGCCCCAGGTGAACACGCCCTCGACGAGCAGCACCCCGCCGAACATGAAGCCGAGCTGCAGGGCGCTCATCGACAGGGCCGCGTTGAGGGAGTTGCGCAGCACGTGCCGGCCGAGCACCTGGGCCTCGGTGAGGCCCTTCGACGTGGCGGTGCGCACGTGGTCCGAGCGCAGCGTGTCGGTGAGGCTGGAGCGCAGGACGCGCCCGATCGACAGCGCCGGGCCGACGGCGAGGGCCAGCGCGGGCAGGGCGACGTGCTGCAGCGCGTCACCCGCGGCCGGCAGGTCACCGGCGAGCAGGCTGTCGAGGACCCTCAGGCCCGTGGGTCCGCCCTCGACGCCACCCCTGCCCGAGGCCGGCAGCCAGCCGAGCAGCTTGTAGAAGACGACGATGCCGACGATGCCGAGCATGAACGTGGGGGCGGTCGAGCCGACGAACAGGACGCCGCGGAACACGCCGGACAGCGGCCAGCGCAGCATGCTGGAGACCGCGAACAGGACGCCGAGGAGCAGCGCGGCGGCGAACGCGACGAGCACGAGTTCCACGGTCGCCGGCAGGTGGGTCAGGACGTCCTCGGTCACGGGCCGGCGGGTGCGGAACGACGTGCCGAGGTCCCCGGTGACCAGGCCGCCGAGGAACGCGAGGTAGCGGTGCACGGCCGGGTCGTTCAGCCCCAGCCGCTCGCGGGCCGCAGCGACGGCCTCGGGTGGGGCGTTGCCGCCGATGGTGGCGGCGACGGGGTCGGCGCCCGAGACCTCCTGCAGGAGGAACAGGACGAGGGACAGGAACCACAGCAGGCCGACGAGCGAGGCCAGGCGTGTCCCCACGAAGCGCAGACGGGGCATCTCGGGTCACCTCCGGTGGGCGAGCCGGTTGCGCAGCGCGTCCCCGGCGAGGTTGGACAGCAGGCTGAGGAGCATGACGACGAGGCCGGGCACCAGGGGGATCCACCAGGCGTCGAGGATGTCCACGAGCGCGCGCGAGGTGTCCGCGCCGAGCTCGGGGGCGGGGGCGGGCTGGCCCAGGCCGAGGAAGGACAGCGAGGCCAGCACCGTGACGACGTTGCCGATGTCGAGGCTGGCCGTGACGATCGCCGTCGGGACGACGCCCGGGAGGACGTGCCGCGCCGTGAGGCGCAGCGGGCCGACGCCGGCCATGCGGGCGGCCTCCACGTGCGGGCGGGCGACGATCGCGCGGACCTCGCCGCGGACGATGCGCGCGTAGTACGGCCACCACACGATGCTCACCGCGAAGAGCGTGTTGAACAGGCCGGGGCCGAGGGCGGCGACGACGGCCACGGCGACGAGCATCGAGGGCAGCGCGAGGAAGACCTCCGTGGTGCGCATGAGCACCGCGTCCACCCAGCCGCCGAGCGTGCCGGCCACCAGACCGACGAGCGTGCCGACGCACAGCCCCACGGCGCAGACCAGGAGGGACAGCAGCCACGAGGTCCGCAGCCCGATGAGGGTGCGGGACAGCGTGTCGCGCCCGATCTGGTCGGTGCCCAGCAGGTGGCCGTCGGCGAGCGGCGCCAGCTTCGGGACGCCGACCGGCTGCACGGGGTCGTACGGCGCGAGCAGCGGCGCGGCGGCCGCCAGGACGGTGACGCCGACGAGCGCGCCGATGAGCGTCCAGTCGAGCGCGCGCCGGGCCGGCGAGTCGGTGCCGGTGGCGCGTCGCCGGGTCGTGAGGCGCCAGCGCGGGGCCGGGGCGGACGCGGTCGGGACGGCGCCCGCCGTGGTGGCCACGGCCGGCTGCCCGGTCGGGTGGGTCAGGCGGGTCAGGAGGTGGGGCATCAGAGCTCTCCCCTGCGGATGCAGGCCACCTGGTGGCGGTGGGCGAGGTCGGTGGACGGGCGACCGTGGACGGCGGCGAGCTGGGTGCCGACGACGGTGGTGGAGCACTCCGGCAGCGCGACGGGGCAGCGGGGGTGGAAGGCGCACCCGGTGGGCGGCTCGAGCGCGCTGGCGGGCTCACCGGCCAGCGGCTCGACCGTCTTGCCCGGCTGGGGCACCGCAGCCACCAGGTTCCGGGTGTAGGGGTGCTTCGGCGTCGCGATGACGTCCTCGGCGCGGCCGACCTCGACGATCCGGCCGAGGTACATCACGGCGATCCGGTCGCCGATGATGCGCGCCACCGCCAGGTCGTGGGTCACGAACACGACGGCGATCCCCAGGTCGCGGCGCAGCTCGTTGATGAGGTTGAGCACGTTCGCGGCCACGGACACGTCGAGCGCGCTGGTCGGCTCGTCGCACAGCAGCACTTCGGGGGGCACGATCGTGGCGCGGGCCAGGGCCACGCGCTGCCGCTGCCCGCCCGACAGCTCCCCCGGCAGGGCGTCGAGCACCGCCGCGGGCAGCCCGACGCGGTCGAGGACGGTGCGCGCCTGCCGGTCCTTCTCCGCCCGGGGCAGGCGGCGGGGCAGCCGCTCGTGCAGCACCTCGCGGATCGTCATCCACGGCGTGAGCGAGGAGCCCGCGTCCTGGAAGACCATCTGGACGTCGGTGCCGCGCGGACCGCGGAGGGTGCCGGTGTACCGCTTCTCCAGGTGGCCGGCGACGCGCAGCAGGGTCGACTTGCCGGAGCCGGACTCCCCCACGACGGCGACGGACTCGCCGGGCTGGAGGTCGAAGGTCACGCCGCGCAGGGCGCGGAGCCGCGCCTTGCGGCCCCGCTCGTCGCGCACCTCGAAGCTGCACTCGACGTCGGCGGCCTGCACGAGGGGGGCGCCGCGCCCGGGCTCGGGCAGCGGCGGCAGCGGGTCGAGCTCGTCGCGGGTCGCCGCCTCGTCCGTGAGCCGCGCCGCCTCGAAGCACGCCGCCAGGTGCGCTCCGACGACGTCGCCCGGGGCGGGGTCGCCCGGGTCGGGTGCGGCCACCAGTCGCGGGACCGCGGCGGTGCAGGACCCGGTGGCGAACCGGCAGCGGGGGGCGAACGAGCAGCCGTCCCCGGAGCGCGCGGTGACGTCCGTGGGCAGTGCCCACAACGGCCTCGTCCGGTCGGAGTCGAGGGACAGCCGCGAGCCGAGCAGCCCGAGGGTGTACGGGTGGCGCGGCGACTCGAGCACCTGGCGCGTGGTGCCGGTCTCGACGATGCGGCCCTGGTACATCACGGCGATCCGGTCGGCGATCTGCGCCGCCACCCCGAGGTCGTGGGTGATCATCACGACCGAGCAGCCGAGGTCGTCGCGCATGTCGGCCAGCAGCCGCAGGACCTGCGCCTGCACGGTCACGTCCAGCGCCGTCGTCGGCTCGTCCGCGACGAGCAGGTCGGGGTCACCCGCCACGGCCATGGCGATCATGACGCGCTGGCGCAGACCACCGGACAGCTCGTGCGGGTAGGAGCGGTACCGGCGCTCGGGCTGCGGGATGCCGACCGCCCGCATGAGGCGGATCGCCTCGTCCTGCGAACCCGCCTTCTCCGCCACCTGCCGGCCCACGGGCATGGTGGGGTTCAGGGAGGTCATCGGGTCCTGGAAGACCACGCCCGTGCGGGTGCGGCGCACCCGGCGGACCTCGGCGGCGGTGGCGGTGCGCAGGTCCGTGCCGACCACCTCGAGGGTGCCGTCGATCTGCGGACGGGAGGATTCCGGCAGCAGCCCGAGCATCGCCATGCTCATGACGCTCTTCCCCGAACCCGACTCCCCGACGACGCCGAGGATCTCCCCGCGGCCGACCTCGAGGTCGATCCCGTGCAGGATCCGGGAACGCACGCCGTTGCGCTCGAGGCTGACGTCGAGCCCGCGCAGGCGGGCGACGGCGTCGGTGGTGGGGGCCGCGGCCGGCTGGGGCGGCGTCCCGGCGAGGGACGGTGCAGCTGTGTCCATGGTGACCGGCTCCTTCAGGGCTGGGGCGGGACGTTCTGGCGCTGGGCGACGGCGGGGGTCGCGGCTGCAGCGTGGACCGGTCGGGTCTCGCCGCCGTCTCGGTGGTGTTTCGCAGCGGTTTCCCGCGGGTCGGCACGCGGGCCCGGGGAGGCGCTCGCGGCGCTGCGGGCGGTGCGACGCGCGGCGTCGGCGGAGGTGACCTCGGCGACCCGGCGCTGGCGGGCGCGGGCGGTCACGGCCAGGAGCGCGGCGACGACGAGGGCGAGCGCCGACGCGCCGAGCCAGAGGACCCGTGAGCCGAACGCGTCGAGCACGAACCCGCCGGCGACGGGGCCGACCGCCATCGCCAGGGAGTGGGTGAGGCCGTAGACGCCCTGGTAGCGGCCGCGGCGACGCGGGTCGGCGAGGTCGGCGGTCAGGGACGTCGCCTGCGGGTGCGAGCCCATCTCGCCGAGGGTCCAGACGGCGACGGCCACCGCGTACAGGGCGAGCGTGGAGGCAGCCGCCTGCAGGCCCACGCCGACCGCCGTGACGGCGATGGCGAGCACGATGACCAGGTCGCGCGACCAGCGGTTGAACAGGCGCGCGGTCGGCAGCTGCAGCACGCACAGCAGCACGCCGTTGAGGGTGAGGAGCATGCCGAAGTGGCTGGACGGGTGCCCCTGCTCCGTCATGACGAGCGGCAACGTGGTCGTGGACTGCACGTAGACGCAGGAGTACACGAACATCACCGCGGCGAAGGTGATGAACACCCGGTCCGACAGCACCGACAGCAACCCGTCCTCGCGACGGCCCCGGCCCGCCGCGACGGCCGCGGCGTGCGGCGCGGCGCCGTCGGCACCGGTCGGGGCGGCGGCGACCGGGTCGGGCCCCGGCACGTGGGTGCGGGTCTCGGGGACCTTGGCTGCGAGCACGGAGGCGGAGACGAGCACGAGAGCCGCCTGGCACCAGAACAGCAGTGAGAACGAGTGCTCGGCCATGAAGCCGGCTGCGAGCGGGCCGATCGCGTAGCCGAGGTTGACCGCCCAGTAGTTGTAGTTGAACGCGGTTCGGCGGTGCCGCGGCTCGACCAGGTCGCCGACCATGGTGTGGATGACCGGTCCCGCGGCCCCGTTGAAGAGGCCGTACACGCACAGCAGGGCGGCGGTGAGGAGCGGTCCCTCGACGAGCGGGACGAGGACGAGGACGAGGACGCTGAGCAGTTCGCTGCCGAGGAGGACCTTGCGCCGGCCGATGCGGTCGGCGAGCACCCCGCCGGTGAGGGAGGAGACCACCACCCCGACGCCGTACGCGGCGACGACCAGACCCGCCTGGCCGGCGGACATGCCGACGGACGAGGTGAGGAAGATCGTCATGTAGGGGACGACGAACCGGCCGATCCACACCACCAGTTGCGCCGTCCACAGCCACCAGAACGCCGCGGGCAGGTCACGCAGCCGGGTGTGCCCGGGAGCTGCGGCCTCGGTCATCGTGTCTCCTTCGTCCGGGGCTCCGATCGGTCCCGGGGGTGCCGCGGGCGCGCGGAGACCGCCGCGCGTCGAGCGGGTGCGGTGTGGTGTGGTGTGGTGGTCGAACGCAGCTGGACCGGGGCCGTCGCCCCACCGCTCGGGTGAGCCGGGGCGGTGGGGCGACGGTGTCACCGAGGTGACGTCACTCGGTGGGCTCGGCGGTGCTCAGGGTCGCGAAGTCCAGCGTGGCCGGAGCGGCGATGGAGTGGGACTCCTCGATGCCCTGGAGCCAGTTCTGGGTCACCACGAAGTCGGTGGTCCAGGCGAACGTCGGCGCGCAGCCGGCCTCGTACGCCGACTCGCCGGCCTCGACGTACTTCTCGTCGGAGCCCGTGGTCACGGCTTCCTGGAGCAGGGCCGTCGTGGTCTCGTCCGAGCACTGCAGGTGGTTCAGACCGCCGTCGGGGTCCCAGAACACGTGCCCGTGCATGTAGGCGTTGTTGGAGTCCGGCCACGTGCCGGGCGCGATCATCACGTCCGGCGCCGCCTGCGGGTTCTCGGGGAAGTCGCCGAACACCTCGGACGACTGGTGGCTCGTCACGGTCGCCTTCATGCCCAGCGCCTGCAGCTGCGCGGCGACGATGTTCGACATCTGCTCGGCGTCGGCGCTGCCGGCGCTGTAGCCGAGCTGGATCTCCGTGCCGGTGGGCAGGGACGACACCCACGCCTCCAGTGCTGCGGGGTCGTGGACGAGCTCGTGGGAGTCGACGTCGGCGGGCAGCGCTCCCTTGGGGTAGTAGCCCTCCGCCGGGACGGAACTGGTGCCGGTCACCTGCTCGACGAGCGTGGCCCAGTCGATGCCCTCGAACAGCGTCCTGCGGTCCGCGGCGTCCTGGAGGAGCTCACGGTTGGGGTTCATGTACATGACGCCCACCTGGAACGACGCCAGCGGGTACGCCTCGAGGTCCTCGGAGTCGAGGTACTTCTGGCGCGAGGCCGTGGGCACCGCGGACAGCAGGGCGTGCAGGTCACCGTTCTCGAGCTCGAGCTGCATCGCCGAGATCTCGGTGTAGACGGGCAGTTCGATCGTCGTGAACTCGGGGTCGAGGTCGCCCCAGTAGTCCTCGAAGTAGGTGAGCTCGTACCCCTCGCCCACCACGGCCTCGGTGAGCTCGTACGGGCCCGTGCCGGCGTCCGCCGTCGAGAGGTAGGTCTGGGCGAAGTCGTCGCCCGCCTGCTCGCGGAGCACCGTCGGGCTGATCATGCGCGGCCCGTACGGGGAGGCGAGGTAGTCGAGGAACGCCGAGTTCGGCTCTTCGAGCCTGACCTTGACGGTGTGGGCGTCGAGCTCCTCGACGTCCGCGACGCCCTCGACCATGTACGCCGGGCCGGCGTCCACGTCCAGCCGGCGCTGGAACGAGGCCTGCACGGCCGAGGAGTCGAAGTCTGTGCCGTCGTGGAACTTCACGCCCTGGCGCAGCACGAACGTGTACTCGGTGAAGTCCGCGTTCACCTCCCAGGACTCGGCGAGCGAGGGGACGACCTTCGCCTCGTCGTGGTTGCCGGCCTCGTAGCGGACCAGGCCCTCGTAAGTGTTGGTGGTGATCGCCAGGCCGTTGCCGGAGTAGTACACGTCGGGGTCCGGCGGCTGGCCGATGTCGTTCAGCACGCCCAGGCGCAGGACGCCGTCGGTGGGGGCGGCCGCGCTGCTCGCGCCGCCGGCGTCGGCGCCGCCGGAACAGGCGGTCAGCGAGAGCGCGCCGACGGCGAGGAGCGCCAGGGATCGCTTCGCCACCGCAGGCGTGCGGGACGTACGTCGGGTCATGGGGATCCCTCTCTGGGTGCGGGGCGGATCGGTCGGGGTGGCGGTCGGGAAGGGGTCAGGCGGGGCGGAAGAGCTTGTTGCGGCGGTTGCCCTCGGCGTCGAGACCGATCGCGTAGGGGTGTAGGAAGTCCGGCTCGGTGATGCCCCGGCGGCGCATCGCGATGCCCGTCATGGCCTCGCGGACGGAGCGGTTCGCCAGCAGGGCGGTGATCTCGCCGCGGTCGTCGTAGGGCGGGGAGACCTCGACGACGTCCATGCCGACGATGCCGACCTCGGCGGCCAACCGGCGCACGGCCCGCAGGATGTCGTTGGACGTGATGCCGCCCGGCTCCGGGGTTCCGGTGCCCGGTGCGTAGGCCGGGTCGCAGACGTCGATGTCGAGGGAGATGTAGAGGTGGTCGGCCTGGTCGAGCGCCTCGTCGACGGCCCGCTCGAGCACCTTGTCGAACCCGTCGCGGACGATCTCGGCCATGAAGTGCGTGCGCATCCTCTGGTCGTCCATCCAGTCGAGCGTCTTCTGCTCCGGCCAGTAGCCCCGCAGGCCCACCTGCACGAAGTTCCTGCCCGGGATCGCGCCCGAGTCGATGAGGTGGCGCATCGGCGTGCCGTGCGAGGCCAGCGAGCCGGGCATGTCGTCACCGGTGTCGGCGTGGGCGTCGAAGTGGACGATGCCGACCTTGCCGTGCCCGTAGTGGTCCGCGACCGCCGTCGCGCAGGGCCACGTGATGGCGTGGTCCCCGCCGAGGACGATCGGGATGGCGCCGGCGTCGACGACCGTGCCCACGAACTTGCGGACCTCCTCGAAGGTCCGCGCCGTGTTGCCCACGGAGATCGGCGCGTCACCGTAGTCGGCCATGACGAGTTCCTCGAAGGCGTCCACGTGCGTGTCGAGGGAGAAGTGCGGGCGGCCGTACCCGCCCTTGTAGTCGCAGGAGCGGATGGCGAGCGGACCGTGGTTGGTGCCGGTGCGACCCGTCGCGGTCGAGTCCCACGGCACGCCGAGCACGGCGACGTCCACGTTCGCGGCCTGGAGGTCCTGCGGCGTCAGCGCGACCGGCAGCTTCGCGAACGTCTGGATGCCGGCGAACCCGCCCTCCCGCTTGCGGTTGGGGAACAGCAGACCGGGCGCACGGCCCTCGTTGTAGTCGTCGACGGCCGCGTGCCCCTCCAGGCCCTGCCCCAGCCGGCGCGGCTGCTCCCAGAAACCCTCCGGCCACAGGTCGTGGTGGTGATCGTGGCCGTCGTGGTCGTGACCACCGTGGGCGTGGCCGTCCTGGTGGGCGTCCTGGTGGCCGTGCTCGTGCGACATGCGTGTCCTCGCGTTCGTCGTGGTTCGGGAAGAGGGCGGTGGCGGGGGTGGCGTCAGACCTCGACGTCGGCACCGCGGAACACCTGGCTCCGCCGGTTGCCGTCGGCGTCGAGGTTCAGCGCGTGCGGGTGGGCGTAGTCCGGTTCCGTCAGGCCCAGGCGCCGCATCGCGATGCCCGTCAAGGCCTCACCGATGGCACGGTTGCCCAGCAGCACCGTGATCTCGCCGTCGTTGTCGTACGGCGGGGACACCTCGACGACGTCCATGCCGACGATCCCGACCTCGGCCGAGAGCCGGCGCACCGCCCGCAGGATGTCGATCGAGGTGATGCCCCCGGAGACGGGCGTGCCCGTGCCCGGGGCGAACGCCGGGTCGCACACGTCGATGTCGAGGGAGATGTAGAGGTGGTCGGCCTGGTCGAGCGCCTCGTCGACGGCCCGCTCGAGCACCTTCTCGAACCCGTCGCGGTCGATCTCCGCCATGAAGTGGGTCCGCATCCGGTGCTCGTCCATCCAGTCGAGCGTCTCCCGGTCGGGCCAGTAACCCCGCAGCCCCACCTGCACGAAGTTCCTGCCCGGGACCGCCCCGGAGTCGATGAGCTTGCGCATCGGCGTGCCGTGCGAGGCCAGCGCGCCGTGCATGTCCGTGCCGACGTCCGCGTGCGCGTCGAAGTGGACGATGCCGACCTTGCCGTGCCCGTAGTGGTCCGCGACCGCGGTCGCGCAGGGCCACGTGATGGCGTGGTCCCCGCCCATGATCATCGGGATCGCTCCCGAGGTGACCACGGTGCCGACGAACTTGCGGATCGACTCGAACGTGCCCGCCGTGTTGCCCACGTGGATCGGCGCGTCCCCGTAGTCGCACATCGTGAGGACCTCGAACGGGTTCACCCGCGTGTCCAGGTGCCGGCCGGGGAAGCCGTAGCGGCTGAAGGCCGGGATCTTCCGCATGGCCAGCGGCCCGTGGTTGGTGCCCGAGCGGCCGCCGGCCGTGGAGTCCCACGGCACGCCCAGCACCGCGACGTCCACGTTCGCGGCCTGCAGGTCCTGCGGCGTCAGCGCCATCGGCAGCTTCGCGAAGGTCTGGATGCCCGACGAGTGCCCGCCGAAGCGCCGGTTCACGTGGAAGAGGCCGGGCTCGCGCCCCTCGTTGAAGTCGTCGACGGCGCCGTGACCCTCGAGCCCCTCCCCCAGTCGGCGCGGCTGCTGCCAGAAGCCCTCCGGCCACTTGTCGTGGCTGTGCCCGTGGTCGTGGCCGGCCTCGTCGTGGTCGTGGCCGGCCTCGCGATCGGCGTGGTCGCTGTGCATGCCGCGACCGTAGGGAGCTGCCTAATCGTTTAGCCAGGGACTCCGGGCGCACCGAAACGAGGCTTTTACGCGAGGGGCGCGCACTCCCCCGCGCGTCACCTGGACGTGCGCTGCCCGCAACACAGGTGAAACGATTAGGCACGTCCCGCCACCGCTACCGGGGCGCCCGCCGGGCCGGGCAGCGGCCGCGCCGTCGAGGCGCGCAGGTGCAGCGGGGCCGGGACGGTCCGCACGGTCCCCAGAGCCGGCCCCGGCCCCCGCGGATCGTCGAGGACCTCGATCAGCCGCTCCACGCACGCGACGCCCAGGTCGTGCGCCGGCAGTTCGATCGCCGTGACCGGCGGATCCTCCTCGAGCAGCCCCGAGTCGTCGGCCCCCGCGGCCACCAGGACGTCCACGCCCGGCCGCCGGCCCGTCGCGCGCAGCACCTCCAGGGCCGCCTGCGTGGCGAAGCTGGACGCGCACAGCACCAGGTCGACCTCGGGGTGCTCCCGCAGCACCGGCTCCAGCAGCGCGCGGTGCCGCGCGACGTCGCGCTCGCCGAAGCGCGTGTCGACCAGCACCGGCGTCGTGCCGCGCTCGGTGGCCCAGGCCCGCACGAGGTCGCGCAGCAGGTTCCCCCAGCCGGAGTGCCGGTCCGGCGCCGCCAGGAACGGGCGGCGGGCACCGTGCGCCGCGGCGACGTCGAGCAGGGAACGCACCGCCGTCGCGTGGTCGGCGGCCACGACCGTGCACGCAGGCATCTCCGGCGGCACGTGCTCACCGGCCACCACCGGAACCGGCAGTTCCATGAGCTCGCGGGCCCGCAGGTCGTCCGCGATCGGGTCGACGACGACGACGCCGTCGACGTGCGGGGCCGTGGTGCGCGGGCGGCTCGTGTCCGAGGAGAGCACGACGATGTCGTGGTCGTGCCGGTGAGCCG
Source organism: Kineococcus arenarius subsp. arenarius (assembly GCF_050871845.1). NCBI lineage: Bacteria > Bacillati > Actinomycetota > Actinomycetes > Kineosporiales > Kineosporiaceae > Kineococcus > Kineococcus arenarius. The sequence goes on along the minus strand of NZ_JBJLSE010000001.1, from coordinate 85,261 downwards.
CCTCGATGGCCCCGGCGAGGAAGTCCCGGAAGTAGGACGTCGCCAGGCTCTGCGCGGCGCTCTGGTGGTGCACGCCCAGCGCCTGGGTGCGGCCGGTGCGCAACCCCCGGGCCAGCGCGTTGGCCAGGTAGCCGAGGTCCTCGGCAGCCTGCTGCACGCGCTGCCGGGTCGCCTCCGTCATCCGCCCCACGCCGGCCAGGGCCTGTGACGCCGTCGCGACCGACACCCCAGCGGCCGCCGCCACGTCCTTGAGCGTGACGGCGCCCGCGCCACGCCCCCTCGGAGTCATGCGCGAACCCTACTGGGGGCCCACCCCGTGGGGAACCGCACCGCTGAGCGCCTCCCGACGACGCTGCGCGCCGCCGGCGGTCTCGAGCGACCGCGCGGGCCGGACGTGCGCATCGCGAACGGCGGGTCCGGTGGAGAACCCGTGACGCGAAGCCCGGTGGTGCTTCGTCAGGTCGGCACGAGAGGCCGGTCCCGGACGGGCTGTCCGCAGACGCTGCAGGTACCGGTCCAGGTAGCCGGCGACCGCTGGAGCAGGCGCAGCGCGGCGTTGCGGCTCGGGCTGCGCCACGGGCTTCGGGGTCGGCGCGCAGCGTGGCGCAGAAGAGGTGCGCCGCGGTGACGAGGGTGACGTGGTGGTGCCAGCCGGTGAGGGCGCGGTCCTCGAAGTGGTCCAGACCGAGGGCGACCTCGAGTTCCCGGTAGTCGTGCTCGATGCGCCAGCGGATCTCACTCAGACGGATCAGCTGGTCCAGCGGGGTACTGGCGCTGCGCATCCGCACTGCCGCCTCGTCCAGCCGATCGCTGCGGCCGCCGATCTGCAAGCCGGTGATCATCCACAGCACCGCGCTCGCGCCGTCGAGTCGGCAGCCGTGTGGGCAGGGCATCGAGGCGGTGACGCCCCAGAGCCGGCAGGTGGTGGGCCGGATGGCGTGCACACTGCAGCGCCCAGCCCCGAACGTCCGCGTCAGCGCGGGGCAGGCCCCATCCCGGGTGGGGGCGCGAGGTCGACGCCGGCGGCCAGGGGCCGTGCGGGGGAATGCCGGATCGACCAGCACGTCCACGGCCGCCGGGTCCTTCGACCCGGCGGCCGTCGTGCGTGCGAGGGCTCGCGGCACGGCCCCCGCTCGCCGCTCAGGCGTCGATGACGACCGGGATGATCAACGGCGCACGCCGGTGGACCCGTCGCGCCCACGAAGCCACGGTGCGCGCGATGACGTCCTCCAACTGGTGGGCGTCGGGGTGCGCGTCGGAGGCGGCGCGGGCCAGGGCCTTCTCGATGAGCGGGACCACGGCGTCGAAGGTCCGCTCGTCGTGGACGAAGCCGCGAGCGAGGAAGTCCGGCGGATCGGTCAACTGGCCCGTGTCGGCGTCGATGATGGCGACGACCGTGAGGACACCCTCCTCCGCCAAGGTGCGCCGGTCCTTCAGCGACGCTTCGGTGGCCCCACCCACGGTCGAGGCGTCGACGTAGACGTTGCCGGCTGCGACCTTGCCCACCACGGAGACCCGCCCGTCGACGAGGTCGACGACGTCGCCGTCCTCGGCGATCACCACGTTGCGCCGGTCCACCCCGGTCTTGACGGCCAGGTCCGCGTTGGCGCGCAGGTGCCGCGCCTCCCCGTGCACCGGCATCACGTTGGACGGCCTGACGATGTTGTAGCAGTACACCAGCTCGCCGGCGCTGGCGTGGCCGGAGACGTGCACCTTCGCGTTGCCCTTGTGCACGACGTTGGCACCCAGGGCCGTGAGCCCGTTGATGACGCGGTAGACGGCGTTCTCGTTGCCCGGGATGAGCGAGCTCGCCAGCAGCACGGTGTCGCCGTCCCTGACGCGGATGACGTGGTCGCCGCTCGCCATCCGGGACAGCGCCGCCAGCGGCTCACCCTGCGAACCGGTGCAGACCAGCGCCACCTTCGAGGGCGGCATCTTCTCCAGGACCTTCAGGTCCACGACGAGACCGTCGGGGACCTTGAGGTAACCGAGTTCCGCGGCGATCCCCATGTTGCGCACCATCGAGCGCCCCACGAAGGCCACCTTGCGCCCGTGCGCGGCGGCCGCGTCCAGGACCTGCTGGATCCGGTGGACGTGGCTGGCGAAGCTGGAGACGATCACCCGTCGCGGCGACGTCCGGAAGACCGTCTCGATGGCCGGGATCAGCTCTCCCTCCGAGGCCGTGAACCCCGGCACCTCGGCGTTGGTGGAGTCGGTCAGGAAGAGGTCGACGCCCTCCTCGCCCAGGCGGGCGAACCCGCGCAGGTCGGTGATGCGGCCGTCCAGCGGGAACTGGTCCATCTTGAAGTCGCCGGTGTGCAGGACCAGTCCGGCGGCGGTGCGGATGGCCACGGCCAGCCCGTCGGGGATGGAGTGGTTGACCGCGACGAACTCGCAGTCGAAGGGGCCGAAGCTCTTGTGGTCGCCCTCGCCGACCTCCACCGTCACCGGGCGGATGCGGTGCTCGGTGAGCTTGGCGGTGATGAGGGCCAGCGTCAGACGGGAGCCGACCACGGGGATGTCGGCGCGCTCGCGCAGCAGGTACGGCACGCCACCGATGTGGTCCTCGTGCCCGTGCGTGAGCACGATCGCCACGATGTCGTCGAGCCGGTCCCGGATGGAGGTGAAGTCCGGGAGGATGACGTCGATGCCCGGCTGGTGCTCCTCGGGGAAGAGGACGCCGCAGTCCACGACCAGCAGCTTGCCCGCGTGCTCGAAGACCGTCATGTTGCGGCCGATCTCGCCCAGGCCACCCAGTGCGACGACCCTGAGCGCGTCCTTCGCGAGAGCCGGCACGGAACCCAGGGTTGACCGAGATCGACTCATGGCTTCGACCCTAACAAGGCGGAGTCGACCGGACGCGTCGGCCGTCGCGAGGAGGTCCCTCACGCCGTACCTGTCTCCTGGAGCCGCTGTCCAGGTGCACGAGCAGGCACTGCGCGACGCGGTGGCTCACGCCCGTGCAGCTCAGTGGGGACCGGATGGCTCGAGCGCACCTCGACCGCGGAGCAGCGGCAGGGGTCTGCTGCATGATCCGGACCAATGCCGCCTGATCATGCAGTAGCCCCTTCATCGACCGCTCGCCCCGCAGCGGGGGTCGGGGCGTGGAGCATCGAGCGTAGATCCTGGTAGGCGTACCAGGCCACGGTGACGTCCAAGTCGGGGGCACCGGCCCGCAAGGGCGACCTCGTGTCGGGCCCGACCTCCGGTGAGGTCGTGTCTGGGCTTGCCCCGGTATGCCGGACACCTTGATCACGGTGTCCGGAAAAGCGGATCAAGCTCCACGGCACTGAGCGGTGTCGTCGGGGTCGTTGCAGGTCCGGGTGGCGGCGCGGTGGGTGGTGGCGACCGGGAAGCCGTCACCCTCGTCGGCGAAGGTGTTGCGAGCGATCCAGGGGCGTACCTGCCAGGTCTGGTGCCAGGTGGGCGCTGGGGCAGCTCGGACCTCAGCCGACGTCGTCGGCCACAGCAGAGGTGGCGGCCGCGTTGTTCATGCGCTCTATGAGTTCGCGCACAGCCATGGCGTCGTCGCCGATGGCGTTGGTTGCGATCTTCTTCGCAGCGCGCACCATGTGCGTGCCCATGGCCTGTGCGGCCGCTGGGGAGTCGCCGGCCTCGACCGCGGCGAGCACGGGGAGGTGGTCGGCGTAGGCGCGCGTTGGACTGGTCGAGGCGGGGATGTACCGCGCGATCCAAGCGAACATCACGCTGCGCACGCCGACGAGGATGGAGTTCAGAATGGGGTTGCCGGTGCTGCGCGCTAAGGCGGAATGGAAAGCGACGTCGGCCTCTTCGAAGGCTGCAGTGTCGTGGCGGGTGGCCTCCATGCGTTGCAGGGCCGCGCGCAGGTGCAGCAGGTCCTCATCGCTACGCCGCTGTGCGGCCAGCTGCGCGATGAGGACCTCCAAGTGCCAACGCGTCTCGACGATGTCCACCAGGCGGTGGCCGGTGACCGCAGAGGTTGCGTGGAAGACAGCCGCCAGGACGTCGGAGTCCGGGCCTCGCAGGTAGCTGCCGCGACTCTGGTGGACGTCGAGCACTCCGAGGAAGCTGAGCGTCTTGAGGGCCTCGCGCACGGTCGCGCGGTTGACGCCGAGGTCCTCGGCCAGTTGGCGCTCTCCGGGCAACCGCTGACCCGGGTGAACTCCGCCGACGACGAGGTGGTCGAGCAGGCGTCGGGTGACCTCGGTGGCCACCGGCTCCTGGGTGGCGCGTACGAGGGGGGCCAGGGGCGGCCTCTGCGGGCCGGGCGGCTCATCGTGGTGCTGCGCTGACATGGACGGCATCGTCTCCTCTCGCCAGCGCCACGGTATCGGATGCACGCCTCCGCGACGGCCGGTTGACCGGTTGACCGGAGAGCGTTAGCGTCGTCAACAGTTGGGAGGACAACTCGGGCTCACCGGTGAGCTCGAGCAGCACCACGGCGTCGCTGGACGGTCCAGGCGACGTCACACCCGTGCCGTCGACGCCCGTCGTCGACAGCCCAATACCGCACCAACGAGCGGGCAGCACCCACTTCACGCTCGCTGTCGCGAGGGTTTCTCGCTGCAGCTGCACGCGACGACGCGCGGCCACCGGCTCGCGCGGGAGGCGAGGAGGACCCATGCACCGGACAGGGCACAGCGCAGGATCGCTCGATCGACCGCGCCCCACCCGCCGCTCGCTCCTGGCGGCGCTGGCGGCGGCGGGCGCCGGCGTCGGTCTGAGCGGTTGCGCAGATGCGGTCGGCACCAGCGAGGGCAGCACGCCACTGCGCTACTGGAACCTGTTCGCCGGAGGTGACGGCGTGCGGATGATCGAACTGGGAGAGCGCTTCTCCGCCGCGCACCCGGACATCTCCTTGGAACCGACCACGCTGGCGTGGGGGCAGCCGTACTACACCAAGCTGGCCATGGCCTGCGCCGGCGGCCGCGCTCCCGACGTCAGCATCCTGCACCTGGCCAGGCTTCCCGGGTACGCCCCCGGCCGCCTGCTCGATCCCTTCCCCCGCGACCTGCTCGAGGAGTTCGGGATCACCTCCGACAAGTTCCTGCCGGAGCTGTGGAAGGCCGGCACCGTCGATGGGCAGGTGTACGCCATCCCCTTCGACACCCACCCGTTTGTCATGTACTACAACACCGACATCTGCGCCGCCGCCGGCCTGCTCGACGACGACGGACTGCTCAAGCCCCTGCAGGGTCCCGAGGAGCTCCTCGCCGCCTTTGCTGCCGCCCGCGAGGTCACCGGCGACCTGGGGTTGTCGATCGGCACGCTTACGGTCAACCCCTGGCGACTCTTCTGGACGCTGTATCGCCAGCTGGACGGGCAGATCCTCGACCCCAGCGGCACCGAGCTGGCCATCGACGATGCCAAGGCTCTCGAAGCACTGCGCTTCATGCAGCGCTTGTCGCAGGAGGGCCTGGCCCCCCGTACCGCCGACCGCGAAGCTGTCATCGCCTCCTTCGGCAGCGGGCGCGCAGGGTTCCTCTTCTACGGCGAATGGGAGGTGACCACCTTCGAGGAGAACGCGCTGCCGTTCGGTATGGCGCCCTTTCCGAACGTCTTCGGCAACACCCGCACCCAAGGTGATTCGCACTCCTTCGTCCTGCCCCACCAGATCGAGCGCGACCCTGAGGTCACCCGGGCCGCCGTCACCTACATCGCCTGGATGCTGGAGAACAGCCTCTACTGGGCCGGCGGAGGGCACATCCCCGCCTACCAGCCGGTCGTGCGCAACCCGGACTACGAGAACCTGCAACCACAGGCTCAGTACCGCTCCGTCGCCGAGGACGTCCAGCTCGATCCTGCGGCGTGGTTCAGCGGTTCCGCCTCCGAGCTGCAGAACCAGGCCGGCGCCGCTTTCGGTGCCGTGCACGCCGGCACCTTGACCCCTGAGCAGGCGCTTGAGCAGTTCAAGGACGCCGTGCAGACCCTGCTGGACACCCCCGCCCCCGTCTGAGGGCGTTCGCCGAAGTACCCCCAGGAAGGATCACCATGGTCGTGCAGACCGCACCGGCGCCCCCGGTGAGCATCGAGCCCGCCCGCCGAGCGCGCTCGCGCAAGCTGGCGGGATTCCTCTTCGTTCTGCCCTTCCTCGCCGTCTACGTCGCCTTCCTGGTGTGGCCGGTACTGGCGGGGCTGTGGGACAGCTTCTTCAACGTCAGCCTCGCCGGTGGGGAATCCGCCTTCCTCGGCCTGGCGAACTACACCGAGATGATCGGCGATGAGGCGGTGTGGCGCTCGCTCTGGCACACCGTCTTGTTCACGCTCCTCAGCTCGCCACCGCTGGTTCTGCTCGGGCTGGTGATGGCGCTGCTCACCCACCGCGCACGTCGTGCGGGCTGGTTCCTGCGCTTCGCCTACTTCGTCCCCTACGTCCTGCCGGCGACGGTCGTCAGCCTGGTGTGGGTGTGGCTGTACCAGCCGGGCTTCGGCCTGATCAACGACGCCCTCACCCGTCTGGGGCTGGCCGAGATCAACTGGCTGGGCGACGAGCGGGTCGCGATGATCGCCGTCGTGCTCACGACCGTGTGGTGGACGGTGGGCTTCAACTTTCTGCTCTACCTGGCCGCGTTGCAGAGCATCCCCGCGGAACTGTACGAGGCGGCCTCCATCGACGGAGCCCGGCCTTGGCGACAGCTCGTCAGCATCACCCTGCCGCTGCTGAGCCGGACCACCGGACTGGTGCTCGTGCTGCAGTTGGTGTCGTCGTTGAAGGTCTTCGACCAGATCTACCTCATGACAGCCGGCGGTCCGAACTTCTCCACCCGTCCGATCATCCAGTACATCTACGAGACCGGGTTCACGACGTTCCGCATCGGTTACGCCTCCGCCGTCTCCTACATGTTCTTCGCGCTCATCGTGATCATCTCGATCGCGCAGTTCAAGTTCGGTCGGTCGAAGGAGCAGACAGCATGAGCGACACCACGCTGGGTGGGGGCACCACCACGACCAGCACCATCAGCAGCGCTGTGAAGGTGAAGCGAGCAGACCGGCGGGCCCCCAGTCGGCGTTCCACGCTCGGTGGCACCTCACTGAGCGCCATCGCCTTGGTTCTGGCCGTGCTGTGGCTGGTGCCGCTGGCCTGGGCGGTCGACACCGCGTTCAAGCCCGAGGCGGAGACCACGAGCATTCCCGTCACCTGGATCCCCTCAGAGTTCACCTTGGACGCCTTCGTCAGCGTCTTCGCCCAAGGCGACCTGCTGCGCTGGCTGCTCAACAGCACCATCGTGGCGGTCGCCGTCACCGTGCTCACGCTCGCACTGTGCAGCATGGCGGCCTACGGCTTCTCCCGGATGGACTTCCCCTTCAAGAAGGCCGTCCTGGCGCTGGTCCTGGCTGGGATCATGGTCCCCCCGCAGGTCCTCATCGTCCCGCTGTTCGAGCAGATGAAGGCGCTGCGCCTGGTCGACACCTACCCGGGCATCGTGCTTCCGCAGGTCGTCGCACCTGCCATGGTCTTCATCCTGAAGAAGTTCTTCGACGGCATCCCCAAGGAGTACGAGGAGGCTGCGGAGATGGACGGTGCCGGGCCGTTGCGGACCTTCTGGAACGTAGTGCTGCCCATGTCCAAGCCCATCTTGACCGCGGTGGCGATCTTCACCTTCATCCACGCCTGGAACAACTTCCTGTGGCCGTTCATCGTGACCACCGAGCCGGACATGATGACGGTGCCCGTCGGCCTGGCCGCCGTGCAGGGCTCCTACGGCCTGCGCTACGCGCAGATCATGGCCGCCGCCGTCGCAGCCGGCCTTCCGCTGGTCATCATCTACGCCCTGTTCCAGCGCCAGGTGGTCCGCGGGGTCGGCGACGCCGGCCTCAAGGGCTAATCGCTGCGCTGACACCGCCTACCCCGATCCCCCAACCGCACCGATCAGCCCGAGTCATCCCTGGAGAGCCCCCGTGCGCACCGCATCCTTGTCGATCGACCCGACCTTCGTGGTCGCCCCCGTCAACCGTCGCACCTTCGGCTCTTTCGTCGAGCACATGGGCCGCTGCGTCTACACCGGCATCTACGAGCCGGACCACCCCAGCGCCGACGAGGACGGCCTGCGCACCGACGTCCTGGACCTCGTGCGCGAGCTCGGTGTCACCGTGGTGCGCTACCCCGGCGGCAACTTCGTCTCCGGCTACCGCTGGGAGGACGGGGTCGGCCCCGTCGAAGACCGACCCACGCGCCTGGACTCGGCCTGGCACACCATCGAGACGAACGCCTTCGGTCTGAACGAGTTCACCCGCTGGGCGCACAAGGCTGGTGTGGAGACCATGATGGCCATGAACCTCGGCACGCGCGGCGTACAGGAAGCGTTGGATCTATTCGAGTACTGCAACCACCCCAGTGGCACCGCCTTGTCGGACCTGCGCATCTCCCACGGTGTGAAGGACCCTCACGACATCCAGCTGTGGTGCCTGGGAAACGAGCTCGACGGGCCGTGGCAGCTGGGCCACAAGACGGCGCAGGAGTACGGGCGCCTGGCCGCCGAGACCGCCAGCGCCTTGCGCCAGCGCGACCCCTCCCTGCAGCTGATCGCCTGCGGCAGTTCCCACCGGCAAATGCCCACGTTCGCCGCGTGGGAGGCCACCGTCCTGGAGCACACCTACGACCAGGTGGACTTCATCTCCGCCCATGCCTATTACCAGCTGGAGAACGACGACCTCGCCAGCTTCCTGGCCTCCTCGCGCGACATGGACGACTTCGTCAACGAGGTCGTCGCCACCGCCGACCACATCCGCGCCAAGCTGCGCCGCAGCAAGCGGATCAACATCTCCTTCGATGAGTGGAACGTCTGGTACCGCGAGGAGTCTCGGCAGCTGCGTGCCAGCTGGAGCGCCGAAGACTGGGAGGTCGCCCCCCGCCTGAGCGAGGAGCCCTACACCGTCGCCGACGCGGTCGTCGTCGGCTCCCTGTTGCTGTCCCTGCTGCGCCACAGCGATCGCGTCACAGTGGCCTGCCAGGCACAGCTGGTCAACACCATCGGCTCCATCCGCTGCGAACCTGGCGGACCGGCGTGGCGCCAGAGCATCTTCCACCCCTTCGCCCAGGCCGCCCGCCTGGCGCAGGGACAAGTGCTGCACACCGCGCTCAGCGCGCCCGCCCACGACACCGCCCGCTACGGGCAGGTCCCCTCCATCGACGCCGTGGTGACCCACGACGCCGAAACCGGCCAACTGGCGGTGCTCGCGGTGAACCGCCACCCCGGTGAGGAACTCACCCTCGAGATCGACCTGCGCGCCTTCCCCGCAGCCCGGCTGACGGAGGCTTCCGTTCTCGCCGACGACGACTGGCGCGCCACCAACACCCAGCAGGACCCCGACCGTGTCTCCCCACGGCCCAACCCGCAGGTGCAGCTGGAGGACACCACGCTGCGCGCGGTCTTGCCCGCGGTGTCCTGGAACGTGTTCCACCTTGAGGTCTGAGCTTGATTCTTGACGTACGATCTCACGATGAGTGATCTTCGCGTTGCGGCGGGTGCTCTCTCCGATGGTGTAGCGCGATGCTGGGTGGCGGTTCCTAGCGTCGTGAGTCGCTGATCCTTCGGCAGTAGTCGCCAAGTACCTCCGAGATCTGGTCAGCAGTCTTGGCCCACACGTACGGGCGCGGGTCCTCGTTCCACTTACCGATCCACTCGCGGAGGTCCGCGTTCAACGCCCGCACCGAGCGAGGTGCACCGCCAGGCGCTGGGGGACCTGCGCGTCGATGGTGCGCAGGAGCTTCAAGAACTCCACGGCGCGGTGCCGGACGTGGAGCGATCCGATCACCTGCCCGGTAGCGGTGATCAGTGCCGCGTGGAGGCTGGAGGTGCCGTGGCGGACGTGGTCGTGGCTGGCGCGTTCGGGCGTGCCCGGCAGCATCGGGAAGACCGGCTGGGGGCGATTCAGCGCCTGCACCTGCGTCTTCTCATCCACGCAGAAGACCACGGCGGCCTCCGGCGGGTTGAGGTAGAGCCCGGCGCCATCACTGCTGGTCGTGCAGCTCGTCCACGAACGCCGGATCGGTGGACAGCTTGAAGGAGTGGCGCAGGTCCTGGTGGGTCGAGGTGCGACGACGGAGCGGGTGGAGTCGCCCCAGAACCACACCCGGCTCGATACGGCCGCGACCGGTCGCGCGGCGACGACGCGGCTCTCGATCCCACGATCTGTGCGGGTTCGGTGGACAGGCGCCCGGCACCGTGGGGCGGGGCGCTCGAGGACGACTGGAGTTCCTCCGTGTCCGGCTCCGCGTGGCGACCCTCAGGTTCCGCTGCGACCGGCGTCGACCAGGGGCGCCTGGAGCACCGGGGCCAGCACGCCGACCAGCTCCTCGACTCAGGCCCGGGCAGGGCGTTCGGCCCGCACGACGTGGCGCAGCAACAGGGTGCCCACGGCCTGGCCGGCCGCGATCGAGACCTGTACGGGTTCGGCGGCGGGCAGGCCCGCTCCGCCCACCTCGGTGGAGCGGGGCAGCGCCCGGGTCCTCGAGCCCTGGACGGCCGTCTCAGTCCGAGAAGACCGACCAGCAGATGCGGTTGCGCCGGACCTGGTCCTCCAGCACGAGCTGACGGACGGGCTCGGGGAGCCGAGCGCGCTGCCAGTCCCGTTCGGCCCGCCCCGCGTCGGGGTCGTCGCCTCCTGCGCTGCGGGCGGCCTTGATCGCGTAGGCCGCGGCACCGAGGTCGTGCTCGGCGACGTGCCCGACGCAGGCGGCTTGCCCGGCCGAGTACGCGGCGAAGCGGGCCGCGCCGGACAAGGACCTGGCCGCGCCCATCGCGTGCCCCCCTGCCGCGCGTGCCCGCATCATCGGCACCTCGCCCCGCACCCACGCGCGCGCGGCGGCGATCGCCTCTCGCGGTCGCGGGTCGTGCGGCTGCTCGCGCTCGAAGCGGTCCAGGACGTGCTCGGCGCAGTCGGCGGCCCACAGGGCGAGCAGCCGGTGGTGGTCGTCGCTCAGCGTGCCGCCTCGACGGGTGGTCACCATGCGGGGGTCGCGGACCTCGGGCAGGATCACCGCTGCCCCCTCCCCCGGCGGAGACGAGCCCCCGGTGCACGAGGTCGACGGTGTCGGCCGCACCGCGAGGCTCGCAGACCCGGACGGCGCCGTCGAGCCCCCGCCGGCAGGCAGCGGGTGGGCACCTCACCGCTGTGGGCGGGTGGACGCGGCCCGCCACGCCCGGCCCCGCCCGCGCGGCGCCCCTCAGGGCACGATCGAGTCCACGACCTGCCCGGCGGCCACCCGTCCCAGGGCGGCGGCGTCCAGCTCGGCCAGGGAGGCCACGCGGCTGCGGCCCGGCGCGGGCGGGATGGGCACCATGTGCGGGCAGGCCACCACCCGGGCGCCGGCGGCCTCGCCCGAGGCGACGCCCGGTGCGGAGTCCTCCAGGACCACGCAGCGGCGCGGGTCCACGCCCAGCAGGTGCGCGGCGCGCAGGTACGGGTCGGGGGCGGGCTTGCCGCGCTCGACCTCGTCGCCGGCCACGACGACCGCGAAGGCGCCGGGCACCAGGGCGGCCACGGTGCCGGCCAGGGAGCGGTACGACATCGTCACCAGCGCGCACGGCACCCCCAGCTCGCCCAGCTCGCGCAGCAGCTGCAGCGCCCCGGGTCGCCAGACCACGCTCGCGCTGACCTGGTGGACGACCTCGCCGATCAGCTCGGCGACGATGGCGTCCGGGTCCAGGTGCACGCCGGCCTCGGCGGCCAGGTGCGCGGCCAGCAGCCGCCCGGAGTCCGGCAGCGCGCTGCCGACGAGCTGCAGCGCCTGCTCGTGCGACCAGCTCGCCCCGTGCCGGGCCATGAGGGCGTGCTCGGCGGCGATCCAGTGCGGTTCGGTGTCGACCAGCGTGCCGTCCATGTCCCACAGGACGGCGGCGGGCAGCGCCGGGTCCCGCCGGTCGGGGCGCTGCGGGTGGGGGCGCCGCGGGGCGGGGTTCGGCGGGTCGGGGATCGGCGTGTCGGTGGGCATCGGGTCGTGAGTCTAGGGTTGGGGGGTGCTTGAGCAGCCTGACGACGCGAGGCCGGCGGCGCCGGTGCTGCGCGACCCCGTGGTGATCGCGGCCTTCGAGGGCTGGAACGACGCCGGGGAGGCGGCCAGCCAGGCGGTCGCGCACCTGCACGAGGTGTGGGGGGCCACCGACCTCGCCGAGTTCGACCCCGAGGAGTACCACGACTTCCAGGTGAACCGGCCGACCGTGCACTACGACGAGGAGGGCCGGCGCCGCCTGACGTGGCCGACCACCCGGGTCTCGTACGCGCGCCTGCCCGACGCCTCGCGCGACGTGCTGCTGGTGCGGGGCATCGAGCCGTCGATGCGCTGGCGCACCTACGCCGCCGAGGTCGTCGAGCACGCCCGCGCGGTGGGCGCCGGGCTGGTGCTGACGCTGGGTGCGCTGCTGGCCGACGTGCCGCACACCCGCCCGCTGCCGGTGACCAGCAGCAGCGAGGACCCGGACCTGGTGCAGAAGCTGGACATCGAGCCGTCCCGCTACGAGGGGCCCACCGGCATCGTCGGCGTGGTCCAGGACGCGGTGGCGAACGCGGGCGTCCCCTCGGTGTCGCTGTGGGTGGCGGTGCCGCACTACGTGGGCCAGCCGCCCTCGCCGAAGGGGACCCTGGCGCTGCTGCACCGCGTGGAGGAGCTGCTGAACGTCTCCGTCCCCCTGGGGGACCTGCCCGAGGACGCCCGGGCGTGGGAGCGCGGCGTGGACGAGCTGGCCGGGGAGGACAGCGAGATCGCCGAGTACGTGCAGCAGCTGGAGGAGGCCAAGGACACCGCGGAGCTGCCCGAGGCCAGCGGTGAGGCCATCGCCCGGGAGTTCGAGCGCTACCTGCGCCGGCGCGACGACCCGCCCAGGCGCGACGAGGGCCCGCGCCGGGGCTGACCCGCGCAGGTGGTGCCGCTGCCCCGGACGAGTGGTGGTGCCGCCGGGCGCCGACGCCGGGGTCCGGCGGGCCGCCACCGTGGTGCGGTGAGCTTCTCCTCGGCCGTGTCCTCCGCGCTGCGCCAGTACGCCACCTTCAGCGGGCGGGCCCGCCGCTCGGAGTACTGGTGGTTCCAGCTGGCGTTCGCGCTGGCGTACCTGGCCGTGGTCGTGGTGGGCACCGTGCTGGCGGGCGTGGCCGGCGCGGTGGGCGGCGAAGTGGCGCAGTCGATCGCCGGCACGGTGTTGAGCCTGCTGGTGCTGGTCCTCTACCTGGCGGTGCTGCTGCCCTCGCTGGCGGTGACGGTGCGGCGCGTGCACGACACCGGCCGCTCCGGCTGGTGGGTGCTGGCGGGGGCGCTGCCGGTCCTGAACGTCGTGCTGTTCGTGTTCACGCTGCTGGACTCCGCCCCGGGCCCCAACGCGCACGGACCCAGCCCGAAGGCGACGCGCACGTGGTCGCCGCAGCCCGGGTGGGCGGCCTGAACCCGATCCCCCTGACACGCTGATCACCTGCGGGCCATGATGGGACCCGCAGCCCGGGGCACGCGGCCCCGGGCACCGGGCCGGAGGGGGCGAGCGGGTGAGCTGGCGGCTGCGGACGCCGCGGGTCCTGGAGGTGGACCTGGACGGCGACAAGGGCAGCGCGGTGCGCGCGCGGACCGGCTCGATGGTGGCCTACGAGGGCGAGGTGACCTTCAAGCACGCCGGCTCCGGCGGTGGCGGCGGCCTGCGGGCGGCGTTCAAGCAGCGGGTGACCGGTGAGTCCCTGCCGCTGATGGACGTCAGCGGCCGCGGCAGGGTGCACTTCGCCGTCGACGCCGGCCACGTGCTGCTGCTGGACCTGGCCGGCGAGGTGCTCAAGGCCGAGTCCGAGAGCCTGCTGTGCCTGTCGGAGGGGCTGCGCACCGACGTGGTGTTCACCGGCCTGCAGGGCGCCTCCAGCGGGCAGGGGCTGTTCACCACCAGCGTCACCGGGCACGGACGGGTGGCGCTGATCTCGCTGGGCGGGCCGCCGATCGCGCTGCGGGTCGGCCCGGGCGCACCGCTGGTGGTGGACCCGGACGCGTACATCGGCTGCCTGGGGGACGTCTCGCAGTCGTTCGTCACGGACGTGTCGTGGCGCGACCTGGTCGGGGAGTCCTCCGGGGAGGCGTTCTCGCTGCGCTTCGAGGGGCGGGGCACCGTGTTCATCCAGCCGGAGGAGCGCTGATGACGTTCACCACGGTCACCTCCAAGGTGGTGCTGGCGCAGGTCGCGCCCGGCCGGGAGGTCCTGGCCCGGCGCGGGGCGATGCTCGCCACCACCGGGCGGGTCACCTTCTCCCCCGTGTCCGGCGGCCCGGGCGGCGGAGCCTACGGCGGCGGGGTCGCCTCGGCGCTGGCCCGCGGGATGCAGGGCGAGGCGGTGGCGCTGATGGTCGCCGAGGGCTCGGGCACGGTGCACTACGGCTTCCGCGGCCACCACGTCACCGTCCTCGACCTGGACGGTTCCCAGCCGCTGTCGGTGGAGGCCGACCGGCTGCTGGCGCACGACGCGTCGCTGTCCAGCTCGGTGGTGTTCCTGGGGCAGCAGGGCGGGTTGCGCGGAGCGGTGCGCGGCGCCGTCACCGGGCAGGGGATGTTCACCACGCAGCTGTCCGGGCGCGGGTCGGTCGCGGTGCTCTCGCACGGCGGCACGTTCGCGCTGCCGGTCACCGGTGGCCGGCAGGTCGTGGTGGACCCGCAGGCGTACGTCGCGCACGTGGGCGACCTGCGGGTGGAGGTGGCCGCCGCGGTGTCCTGGCGCGACGCGGTGGGCCGCGGTTCGGGGGAAGCGGTGCAGCTGAAGGTGTCCGGCGAGGGCACCGTGCACGTGCAGGCGTCGGAGGAGAAGCTGTGAGCGTCGAACCGCTGGACCCGACCACCCTGCCGGAGCACGACAACCTGCCGGGCAACGCGTACGCGTACTGCGTGCGCCTGACGGGGCCGCTGTTCGTGCAGACCGGCCGCATGATCGCCTACTACCCCGCCGGGGGCGGCACGATCCGCTTCGAGCCGCTGACGGCGACGTCGCTGGGCTCGATGGTGGCCGAGCGGTTCTCCTCGCCGCTGTACAGCCGCGACTGGGTCGTCGCCAACGGGCAGGGGCACGTGATCCTCGGAGACCGCGGCTACGACATCAACTCCTACGACCTCGACGAGGGCAACCTCACCGTGCGGGCGGCGAACCTGCTGGCCTTCGACGCCGGGCTGGAGCTGAAGGAGTCGATCATCCCGGGGTTCCTCACCCTGCTGGGCACGGGGAAGTTCCTCGCCAGCTCCTCCGGGCCGGTGATCTTCGTCGAGCCGCCGGTGCGGGTGGACCCCGAGGCGCTGGTGGGGTGGGCCGACTGCCCCGCGCCCGCGCAGCACTTCGACGCCGGGTGGATGGGGCACTTCCTGGGCGCCGCGCGCGGGGCGCTGTTCGGCACCCGTTCCGGCGAGGAGCGCCAGTACGACTTCACCGGCGCCGGCACGGTGCTGCTGCAGAGCTCCGAGCGCGTCCTGGAGGACCCGCACGTGCTCCAGCGGCTGGAGGGCGAGGTGCGCCAGCTGGGCACCGGGCAGCTGCAGCGGCTCGGCTCGGTGGTGCAGCAGGAGATCGCCCAGCGCCAGCAGGGCTGACGCTCGCGCGCCGCCCGGCGGATCGAGGAGTCGATCAGGCCGGGCCGGTGCGGCGGGCGCGCTGGTACTCCGTCCACGCCGACGTGCACGCCGGGCAGCGGCAGCCGAGGTTGCGGTAGCCGTTGGCCGAGCCGTGCCGCGCGTCGCCCGCGTCGGCCCGGAACGCCGCCTTCAGCTGCTCGGCGGAGGGGCGGGCGACGGCCACGCCCAGGCCCAGCTCCGCGCGCCAGGCGCGCACCGTCGGGTGGCTGACGCCGAGCACCCGGCCGGCCTCCTGCTGGCTCAGGTGCGCGGTGGCCTCGACGGCTTCGCGCCAGGTGGCGTGCCCGGCGCGGCGCGCCACCTCCTCGCGGTCGTGGCGCGGCATCAGGGCAGCCGCACACCCAGCAGCGCGGTGACCGCGCGGCGCACCAGTCCCGGTGCGCCCGCGTCGGCCCCGGCGTGCGCCCCGGTGCCCGCGAGCGCCGCGTCGGCCCAGGCGTCCACGGCGGCCACGGCGCCGGGGGCGTCCAGGTCGTCGGCGAGGCGCTCGCGCACCTGCGCCAGCACGGGTGCGGCGTCGGGTCCGGCGGGCAGGGCCACGGCGCTGGACCACCGGGCCAGGCGCTCGCGGGCCTGCTGCAGGACGGCGCCGGTCCACTCCCAGTCGCTGCGCCAGTGGTGGGCAACGATCGCCAGGCGCACCGCGGCCGGGTCCTCCCCCGCGGCGCGCAGGCGGGAGACGAGCTCGAGGTTGCCCTTGGACTTGCTCATCTTCTCGCCGTCGAGGGCGACCATGCCGGAGTGCGCGTACAGGTGGGCGAAGGGCGTCGCGTGCGGGCGCAGCACGTGGGCGTGGGAGGCGCCCATCTCGTGGTGGGGGAAGAGCAGGTCGCTGCCGCCGGCCTGCACGTCCACGGGGGTGCCCAGGTGGGCCAGGGCGATGGCGGTGCACTCCACGTGCCAGCCGGGGCGGCCGCGGCCGAGCTCGCCGGCGTCCCAGCCCGGTTCGCCGGAGCGCTGCACCCGCCACAGCAGCGGGTCCAGGGGGTCGCGCTTGCCGGGGCGGTCGGGGTCTCCCCCGCGCTCGGCGGACAGCGCCAGCATGGTGGCCCGGTCCAGGTGGGAGACCTCCCCGAAGGCGGGGTCGGCCGCGACGGGGAAGTAGACGTCGCCGTCGGGTGCGCCGCCGGTGCCAGGCACGCGGTAGGCGGCTCCGGCGGCGAGCAGGTCGCGCACGGCCGCCGAGACGAGGTCCACGGCCTCGACCACGCCGAGGTACTGCTGCGGCGGGATCACCGACAGGGCGCTCATGTCCTGGCGGAACAGCTCCACCTGGGAGGCGGCCAGCTCGGCCCAGTCCACGCCGGTGGCCGCCGCGCGCTCCAGCAGCGGGTCGTCGACGTCGGTGACGTTCTGCACGTAGGTGACGTCCAGGCCGGCGTCGCGCCAGGCGCGCTGCAGCAGGTCGAAGGCGACGTAGGTGTTGGCGTGGCCGAGGTGGGTGGCGTCGTACGGGGTGATGCCGCACACGTACAGCGTCGCGGTGCCCTGCGCCGGGCCGGCGGGCTGGAGGCGGCCGGTGCTGGAGTCGTGCAGGTGCACCCGTGGGCCGCGGCCCGGCAGCGCGGCGGCACCGGGGGCGGTGCCGGGCAGGGTGGAGGGGTCGGGGGCCGGCCAGGAGCGCACCCGCCGAACCTACCTGCGCCGCCGCGGGGCCGGACGGCAGGGGGCGGTGCGGGCGGGGGTCAGAACGGCGGCCAGGGGATGGTGCGCTGCCCGCGCGGGCGGGGCAGCCGGTCGGTGGACAGCAGGCGCTCGACGCGTTCGAGGGTCGCCACGACCTCCTCCACGCTGAGCAGGTCGGACAGGACCTCGCCCAGCCGGGCGTGCAGGTCGGCCCGCAGCCGTCCGAGCACCTCGCGCTCGGCGGCCAGCAGGTGCTCGCCGCTCCAGCCCCACAGCACGGTGCGCAGCTTCGGCTCGGTGTGGAAGGTCAGGCCGTGGTCCACCCCGTGGACGGCGCCGTGCCAGCCGGGCAGCACGTGCCCGCCCTTGCGGTCGGCGTTGTTCAGGACGGCGTCCAGCACGGTGATGCGCCGCAGGCGCGGGTCGTCGGCGTGCGCGAGGACCACCGGGCGCCCGGTGTGGTCCTCGGCGTGCAGCACCGGCAGCCAGCCCGGTGCGAGCTCGCGGGGGGCGGTGATGTCGATCAGGCCGGCGCCCGGCTCGGGCAGCACGACCACGTCGGCGTCGTCGCGGGCTTCGGCGTCGCCGGGCTCGTCGTCGGTCCCGTCCGCCCCGGGCGGGGCCTGCAGCCACAGCTGCACGCTGCCCGGACCCAGCGGGCCGTCGCGGAAGACCGTGGGCGGCACGACGTCCCAGCCGGTGACGGCGGAGACCGCGTAGGAGGCGACCTCGCGGCGGGCGAGGGTGTCGTCGGGGAAGTCCCACAGGGGGCGCTCGCCGGCCACCGGCTTGTACACGCACGCCAGCTCACCCGCGCCGTCGGCGACCACCGAGTACAGGGTGGCGTTGGAGGCGTCGGCCATGCGCCCGCGCACGTGCAGCTCGCCGGTGGCCAGCCGCGCCAGCGCCTCGCCCTCGGCGACGCCGGCGAACGCGCCGGGTCCGGGGCCGTGCGCGGAGGCGCTCAGCGCCGGTAGCCGTTCGCGCGCGGGCACACGTGGCCCCCGGGGTCCAGGGGGCCGGCGCAGAACGGGCACGGCGGGCGGCCGGCGGCCACCAGGGCGGTGGCGCGCTGGGAGAAGGCGCGCGCGCCGGCGCCGTCGAGGGAGACGCGCAGCAGGTTGCGGGCGGGGTCCGGCTCCAGCGGCGCCTCGACGTCCTCGTCGTCGACCTCGAAGCACTCGATGACGACGACCTGCCGCTCGGAGTCCCACGCCAGGCTCATCGTGCCGACGCGGAACTCCTCCTCGATGGGCAGGTCCAGCGGGGCGGTGTCCTCGCTGCCGGAGGGGGGCAGGGCCGGTACGGGCGCCTGGCCGCCGGAGCGGCGCACGATCTCGTCCAGCAGCTCACCCACCCGCTCGGCCAGCGCGGCCACCTGCGCCTTCTCCAGCGCCACCGACGTCAGTCGCGCGCCGGCGCGCGCCTGCAGGAAGAAGGTGCGGGCACCGGGTTCGCCGACGGTTCCTGCGACGAACCGCTCCGGCGGGTCGTAGTCGAAGACCGGCATGGTTCGACCCTAGCGCCGCGCGGCGCGGGTGCCCGCCGGGAACCCGCCCGGGTGCGTCTCAGGCGCCGGCGCCGCCGCCGACGACGGCGTCGGAGGAGGGCGCGGTGCGCGCCGCGCGCCGGCGCCCGCGGCGGCGCGGGGCGAAGCCGGCCAGGTCGCCGCCGGAGTCGTTGGTGCGCAACACGAAGGGGCGCAGCGGGGCGTAGCGCACCACCGAGACCGAGCAGGGGTCGGCGGTCAGGCGCTGGAACAGGTCCAGGTGCATGCCCAGGGCGTCGGCCAGCAGGGCCTTGATGACGTCGCCGTGGGTGACGGCGACCCACACGGCGTCCTCGCCGTGCTCGGCGGCCACCCGGGCGTCGTGCTCGCGCACCGCGGCGACCGCCCGGTGCTGCATGGCCGCCAGGCCCTCGCCGTCGGCGCCGGGGAAGACGGCCGCCGAGGGGTGGGCCTGCACGGTCTTCCACAGGGGTTCCTTGGCCAGGGACTTCAGCTCGCGCCCGGTCCAGTCGCCGTAGCGCACCTCCCCCAGCCGGTCCTCGACCACCGCGGCCGGGCGCTGCCCGTCGGGCCCGGGCACGGCGCCCAGCGCCTCGGCGGTCTGCCGGCAGCGCTCCAACGGGGAGGTGACGACCGCGGCCAGCGGCAGCGGCGCCAGGCGCGCGGCCAGCGCGGCGGCCTGCTGCTCCCCGTGCTCGTCCAGCCGCACCCCCGGCGTCCAGCCGGCCAGCACACCGGCGGTGTTGGCGGTGGTGCGGCCGTGGCGGACGAGCAGCAGGGTCGGCACGGGCGTCAGCGTAGGCGCTGCTCCCCCGCGACCCGCGAGCGCCGCCCCGCGAGCGCCGGTGCGGCGCGGGCGGCACGATGGCGCCGTGATCGTGGACGTGGCGACCTACGCGGACGGCCGGCGCGGGGAGGTGCAGGACCTCTCCGGGGCGCTGCAGCACTGCCGCGGGCAGGTGGAGGGGTTCCTCTGGCTCGGGCTGGAGAACCCGGGTGAGGACGAGCTCGCGCGGGTGGCCGAGGCGCTCGGCCTGCACCCGCTGGCGGTGGAGGACGCCGTCGAGGGCCACCAGCGACCCAAGGTGGAGCGCTACGGCGACACGCTGTTCGTGGTGCTGAAGGCGCTGTCGTACTTCGACGAGCGGTCGGCGGTGGAGACGGCCGAGGTGATGCTGTTCGTCGACGACCGGTTCGTGGTCAGCGTGCGCCGCGGCCGGTCGCGGTCGCTGGCGGCGGTGCGCGAGGCGCTGCAGGCGGACCCGGAGCGGCTGCGGCGGGGGCCGCACGCGGTGCTGCACGCGGTGCTGGAGCGGCTCGTCGACGAGTACGAGGCCATCGACCTGGAGCTGGAGCGCGACGTGGCGCAGATGGAGGAGCAGGTCTTCTCCCCCGAGCGCAGCTCCGACGCCGAGCGCATCTACAACCTCAAGCGGGAGGTGCTGGAGGTGCGGCGGGCGGTGGCGCCGCTGGTGACGCCGATGAAGCAGCTGCTGGCCGGTGGCGGCGGCACCGGCCTCGACGGCGTCGAGGGGCTCGGCGGGGTCGACGGCACGGACGGTGGTGAGCAGGCGCTGCTGGAGCTGCGCGACGTGCTCGACGGCCTGGTGCGCACGGTGGAGCACGTGGAGGGCTACGACCGCCTGCTCACGGACGTGCTCAACGCGCACCTGGCTCAGGTGTCGGTGCGGCAGAACGACGACATGCGCAAGATCTCGGCGGTCGCGGCGATGTTCGCGGTGCCCACGCTCGTCGCGGGCGTGTACGGCATGAACTTCGAGCACATGCCGGAGCTGGACTGGCGGTGGGGGTACCCGACCTGCCTGCTGCTGATGCTGGGGATCTGCCTGGGGATGTACCGCGCGTTCAAGCGCTCCGGCTGGCTGTAGGACCGGCGTCGCGCCTCGTCCCGCGCGCCCCGCCGGCCGGGGCGCGCGGGACGGCTCAGCCGGCGGCGATGTCGTTCCAGGCCGGCAGGGTGCCCGCGGCGACCAGCGCGTACACCACGACCGCCAGCGCGGTGCGGTAGACGACGAACACGGTGTAGCTGTGCGTGGAGATGAAGCGCATGAGCCAGGCGATGACGGCGTAGCCGACGGCGAACGCGACGACGGTGGCCAGCACCGTCGGCCCCCACGCCAGGGCCGCCCCCGCGCTGAGCTCGTCGAAGAGCTGGAAGAAGCCGGAGGCCACCACGGCGGGGATGGCCAGCAGGAAGGAGTAGCGGGCCGCGGCCTCGCGGGTGTAGCCCAGCAGCAGGCCCATCGTGATGGTGCCTCCCGAGCGCGAGACGCCGGGGATCAGCGCCAGCGCCTGCGCCAGGCCGAACAGCAGGCCGTGCTTCCAGGTGAGGCGGTCCAGGGTGCGCTCCTTGCGGCCGAAGCGGTCGGCCGCCAGCAGCAGCAGGGCGAACACCCACAGGGTGGTGCCGATCAGGACGAAACCGCGCAGCACCGTCTCGATCTGGTCCTGGAAGAGCAGGCCCAGCACGCCGATGGGGATCGAGCCGAGGATGACCAGCCAGCCCATGCGCGCGTCCGGGTCCGAGCGCGGCACCCGTCCGGCCAGCGACAGCGCCCAGCGGCTGACGATGCGGGCGATGTCGCGGCGGAAGTACAGGACGACGGCCGCCTCGGTGCCCAGCTGGCTGATGGCGGTGAACGCCGCGCCCGGGTCGTCCGCGCCGATGAGGGTGCCGACGATCGCCAGGTGGGCGCTGGAGGAGATCGGGAGGAACTCCGTCAGGCCCTGCACGAGACCGAGCAGGGCCCCCTCGAGCGGACCCATGCTCACGCGGCGGCTCCCGCACGGTGGGTCCGGGGGGTGCGCGGGCCGGTCGCGGGCCGCCGGGACGGGCGCACGGGTGCGGTGGGGGTGGGGCGGGCTGTGAGCACGCCCGGACACTACCCAGCGGCGCGCTCGCACCCGGCGCGGCGCACGGCGGCGCCACGACAGCCGCTGGCCGTGATCACCGAACCCTCACACGGGGGCCCGGCCGCCGGGTGCGGCGCTCAGCGGCGGCTGCCGGGCGCCCCGCCGTCGTCCTCGTCCGGGTCGTCGTCCTCGTCCGAGTCGTCGTCCTCGTCGAGGTCGTCCTCGTCGTCGTCCTCGTCGTCCGAGTCGTCGCCGTCCTCGCGCTCGTCCTCGACGTCGTCGTAGAGGACGAAGGGCGTGACCTCGTCGTAGGCGTCGTAGATCGTCTCCTCGTACACCTCGAAGGCGTCGGCGACGCGCTGGTAGGCGTGGGCCACCGCGGGGTCGGCCTCCCCGCGCCGGTCGGCGGCGGCGGCGAGGTGGTTCTCCAGGGCTTCGACGAGACGCGCGAGGGCGGCGCGCGGATCGGGCGTCATGTGCCGACCGTAGCGGAGAGGACCGGCCCGTGACGCGGGCGCGGCGGGAAGATCGCGCGCACGGGGCGGCGGGGGTGGACAATGGTGGTGATGGCCGCTGACACCAGGACCGCCGGGCGCCGCCCGGGCGGCGAGCAGTACGAGTACCGGGTCCTCACCCTGCCCCGGGAGACCAGCAGCGCCCAGGCGCGCCAGCTGCTGACCGAGCAGGCCGAGTACGGGCACTGGGAGCTGGCCCGGGTGCGCCTGTACCTCGGGGGCGCGCGGCGCGTGTGGCTGCGCCGGAGGATCATCCGCGTCGCCCGCACCGGCTGAGCCGCGCCCGGGGGAACAAGCCCGCGCGCTCGACCGTTGCGCCAGGTACATGCAAACGCATGAACCACACGAGGAGCGGCGACCATGCAGTTCGGGATCTTCAGCGTCGGCGACGTCACCCCCGACCCCACCACGGGCCGGACCCCCACCGAGGCCGAGCGCATCCGCGCGATGACGACCATCGCCGAGCACGCCGAGCAGGCGGGCCTGGACGTCTTCGCCACCGGCGAGCACCACAACCGCCCCTTCGTGCCGTCCTCGCCCACGACGCTGCTGGGCTACCTGGCCGGGCGCACCAGCCGCATCACCCTGTCGACGTCCACCACGCTGATCACCACGAACGACCCGGTGAAGATCGCCGAGGACTACGCGATGCTGCAGCACCTGTCCGGCGGGCGCAGCGACCTCATGCTCGGCCGCGGCAACACCGCCCCGGTCTACCCCTGGTTCGGGCAGGACATCAGCAAGAGCGTCGAGCTGACCGTGGAGAACTACCAGCTGCTGCGCCGCCTGTGGGACGAGGACGTGGTGACGTGGGAGGGGCGCTTCCGCACGCCGCTGCAGTCCTTCACCTCCACACCCCGACCGCTGGACGGGGTGCCGCCGTTCGTCTGGCACGGCTCCATCCGCACCCCCGAGGTCGCCGAGATCGCCGCGTACTTCGGCGACGGCTACTTCGCCAACAACATCTTCTGGCCGAAGGAGCACTACGCCCGGCTCATCGAGCTGTACCGGCAGCGCTACGCCCACTACGGGCACGGCGCACCGGAGCAGGCGATCGTCGGCCTGGGCGGGCAGGTGTACATGGCGAGGAACAGCCAGGACGCGGTGCGCGAGTTCCGCCCCTACTTCGACAACGCCCCCGTCTACGGGCACGGGCCCTCCCTGGAGGACTTCACCGCCCAGACCCCGCTGACCGTGGGCACCCCCGAGCAGGTCGTGGAGAAGACCCTGACGTTCCAGGAGTTCTTCGGCGACTACCAGCGCCAGCTGTTCCTCATCGACCACGCCGGCCTGCCCCTGGCGACCGTGCTGCGGCAGATCGACATGCTCGGCGAGCAGGTCGTGCCGGTGCTGCGCCGCGAGTTCGAGGCGCGCCGGCCCGCGCACGTGCCCAGCGACCCGCCCACCCACGCCAGCCGGGTGGCCGCCCGCGACGCCGCCGCGGCCGCGGCCGTCGGTGCCTGAGCAACCGGACGGCGCCCCCGTCGCCGGGCGCGGCCCGGGGCGCACCCGGGCCGCGGTCGAGGCGTGGGAGGCAGTGTTCCGGCTGCAGGCCACCCTGGTGCGCCGGTTCGCCGACGACGACGTGTGGGGCGGGCTGAGCCTGCGCGAGTACGACGTGCTGCACACGCTGACGCGCTGCCCCACCGGCCGCGCCCGCCTGGGCGAGCTCAGCGAGCAGGTGTACCTGCCGCAGCCGTCGCTGAGCCGTCTCGTGGACCGGCTCGAGCGCCGGGGGCTGCTGGCCCGCGAGGCCGACCCCGCCGACCGGCGCGGCGTCGTCGTGGCCCTGACCGAGGACGGGGCGCAGCGGCAGCGGGAGATCGGCGGCCGGCACGCCGCGTCCATCGCCCGCCACCTGGGCCACGTGGACACCGGCGAGCTGGGCGAGCTGGCCCGCCTGGCGGCGCGGGCCCTGCCCCCGGACGCGTGAGCGCGCAGCTCACCAGCGGTAGTCGAGGAACTTCCCGTCGAACGTCACCACGACGCGGTCCCCGTCCGGGTCCGGCCGGCGGGCGACGTCGACCTTGAAGTTGATGGCGCTCATGATGCCGTCGCCGAACTCCTCGTGGATGAGCTCCTTCAGCGCCGGGCCGTACACGGACAGCGCTTCGTGGAAGCGGTAGATCGTCGGGTCGGAGGCCAGCGCGGGGTCCGAACCGCGGTACGGCTGGTCCCGCAGGGCGGTGAGCACCGGCTCGTCCAGGCCGAGCAGCTCACCGGCCAGCCGCGCCTGCTCCGCGCTGAGCGGGTGCTGCCCCAGCAGCGCGGCGGTCGTCCACACCGGCGGGGTGCCGAGCCGCTCGGCGATCTCGGCCCAGCTCAGGCCGGTGCGCACTCGCGCCGCGCGCACGGCAGCGGCGGCCTCGGCCTTGGTCACCACGGGGGTCGAAGCGGTCAAGGGGTCCTCCGTCGTCGGGTCGGGCGGGGGGCGTCAGCGCGCGGTGGCGGGGACCTCGTCGCGCACACCGACCTGGACCGGCACGGTGCGCGGGCGACCGGTGCGGGCGTGGGTGGTGTACAGGGCCAGGCCCACGAACGTCAGCCCGCCCACCAGGTTGCCCGCGACGGTGGGGATCTCGTTCCACACCAGGTAGTCGCCCAGGGAGAAGGACCCGCCCAGCAGCAGGCCGCTGGGGAACAGGAACATGTTGACGACCGAGTGCTCGAAACCCATGTAGAAGAACACGATGATGGGCATCCACATGGCGATGACCTTCCCGGACACGCTGGTGGACATCAGCGCGCCGACGACACCGGTGGAGACCATCCAGTTGCACAGCAGGCCGCGCACGAACAGCGTGAGCATCCCGGCGGCGCCGTGCTCGGCGTAGCCCAGGGTGCGGGCCTCGCCGATCTCGCCCAGGCGCTGGCCGACCTCGTTCGGCTCCACGGAGAAGCCGAACGTCACCACGATCGACATCATCAGCGCGACGGTCAGCGCACCGGCGAGGTTGCCGGTGAAGACCAGGCCCCAGTTGCGCAGCATCGAGCGCCACGTGACTCCCGGGCGGCGGTCGATGAGGGCCAGCGGCACGAGCGTGAACACGCCGGTCAGCAGGTCGAAGCCGAGCAGGTAGAGGATGCAGAAACCGACCGGGAACAGCAGCGCACCGACGAGCGCGTCGCCGGTCTGCACGGTGACGGTGACGGCGAACGCGGCCGCCAGGGCGAGGATCGCGCCGGCCATGTAGGCGCGCACGAGGGTGTCGCGCGTCGACATCAAGACCTTGGACTGCCCGGCGTCGATCATCTTCGTGACGAAGTCGGGGGGGCTCACGTAGGACACGGCGCGCGCTCCGGGGGTCGACGGGCCGCGGACGAGCGGTCCGCGGGGGTGGGCTCGGGCCCCCAGCGTGGGACGTGCGTGTTTCCCGGCGGTCAGCCCGGCGTGTCGGACGCGTCACATCTCGCTCACGGCGCCCGGGCGGGCTGTGAGGGGTCGGTCGAAGACCGCACCGGTGGCGCCGGCCAGGGCCAGGACCGCACCGGCCAGGCGCACCGCGTCGGCGCGCCGCAGCCGCCGCAGCAGCGCAGGGCGCGGGCCTTCCCGGCCCAGGCGCGCGTGGGTGGGGCCGGCGACCAGCGCGGTGACCGCCCCGGCCAGGGCGCTGCCGGCACCGGCGAGCACGAGCCAGCCGGTCAGCGGCCGCGCGGCCAGCACCCAGGCCCAGGTCCCCAGCACGACCAGGTACACCAGAGCCACGACGGGCGTGGTGCGCCGCGAGTGGGCGGCGTGCACGCGCGGCCACTCGTGCGCGGCGGTGGCCGCGAGCGCCGGGTGGACCACGACGGTCACCACCGCCTGGAAACCGGCGTGCAGCGCGGCGCCGGCCAGCAGGGCGGTCAGCGGCTCCACGGGGCGGGGTTCACGCCCCCGCGAACTGGGTGTCGTGCAGGTGGGCGTAGCGCCCGCGCAGGGCGATCAGCTCGGCGTGGGTGCCGCGCTCGACGACGCGGCCGTGCTCCAGGACGAGGATCTGGTCGGCGCCGCGCACCGTGGACAGGCGGTGGGCGATGACCAGGGCGGTGCGCCCGGCGAGCGCCTCGTCCAGCGCGGCCTGCACCGCGGCCTCGGAGGCGGAGTCCAGGGAGGCGGTGGCCTCGTCCAGGACGACCACGCGCGGCTGGGCCAGCAGCAGCCGGGCGATGGTCAGGCGCTGGCGCTCACCGCCGGAGAAGCGGTAGCCGCGCTCGCCGACCACGGTGTCCAGGCCCTCCGGCAGCGAGGCGACGAGCTCGCCGAGGCGGGCGCGCTCCAGCGCGGCCAGCAGCTCGGGGTCGCCGGCGCCGGGGCGGGCCAGCTGCAGGTTGGCCCGCAGCGACTCGTGGAACAGGTGCCCGTCCTGGGTGACCACGCCCACCGCCTGGCGGATCGAGGCCGCGCTCGTCTCGCGCACGTCCACGCCGGCCAGGCGCACCGCCCCGCCGGAGACGTCGTACAGGCGCGCCAGCAGCTGCGCCACGGTGGACTTGCCCGCCCCGGAGGAGCCGACCAGGGCCACGACCTGGCCGGGCTCGATGCGGAAGGAGACGTCGTGCAGCACGGGCACGCCGCCGCGCGCGTCCAGCACGGCCACGTCCTCCAGAGAGGCCAGGGAGACCTCCGAGGCGGCCGGGTAGGCGAAGTCGACGTGGTCGAACTCCACGGTCAGCGGCCCGGCCGGCAGCGGGCGGGGGTGCTCGGGGTCGCGCACCAGCGGGACCAGGTCCAGGACCTCGAAGACCCGCTCGAAGCTGACCAGGGCGCTCATGACGTCCACCCGGGCGCCGGCCAGGGCGGTCAGCGGGGCGTACAGCCGGGTCAGCAGCAGCGCCAGGGTGACGATGCTGCCGGCGTCCAGGGCCCCGCCGATGGCGATGGTGCCGCCGACGCCGTAGACCAGGGCCAGCGCGAGCGCCGAGGCGAGCGTCAGGGCGGTGATGAACACCGCGTTGAGCACGGCGGTGCGCACGCCGATGTCGCGCACCCTGCGGGCGGCCGCGGCGAAGGCCGCGGACTCCTCCTGCGGGCGGCCGAACAGCTTCACCAGGGTGGCGCCGGGGGCGGAGAAGCGCTCGGTGGACTGGTTCGTCATGGCGGCGTTCAGCTGGGCGGCGTCGCGCGAGAGGGCCGCCAGGCGCCGGCCCATGCGCCGCGCGGGCACGAGGAACACCGGCAGCAGCAGCAGGGCCAGCACCGTCACGCGCCAGGAGGTGGTCATCATCACCGCGGCGGTGAGCACCACCGCCACGGCGTTGCCCACGACGCCGGACAGGGTGCCGGAGAACGCCCGCTGGGCGCCGAGCACGTCGCTGTTGAGGCGGCTGACCAGGGCTCCGGTGCGGGTGCGGTTGAAGAACGCCACGGGCATGCGCTGGACGTGGTCGAACACGCGGGTGCGCAGGTCGAGGATGAGGTCCTCGCCCAGCGTGGCCGACAGCCAGCGCACCCACAGCCCCAGGCCCGCCTCGGCCAGGGCGACGAGCGCGATGAGCAGCGCCAGCACCACCACGGTGCGGCGCTCGCCGTCGGTGACGGCCTCCACGGCGCGCCCGGCCAGCACCGGGGAGGCCACCGCGAGCACGGCCGTCAGGACGCTGCCGACGACGAACACCGCCAGGCGCGCGCGCCGCTCGCGGGCCAGGGCCAGCACGCGGCGCACCGTGGTGCGCGAGACGGGCCGCTGCTGCTGCTCCGCGCTGGTGGCCCGCCACAGCGAGTGCCACGCGGCCGACTCCATCGACACCCCGGCAGGCTAGGTGACGGCGCCGACACGCACCCGCCGCAACGGGGGCCCCGGTGCGGCGGGTGCGGCGGGGCGGGGCCTCAGGCGGGGGCGCCGACGTTCATCTGGTCCGGGTGGGAGCCGACGCGGCCGTCGGGGCGGTCCAGGCCGGTGATCTGCGCGACGTCGGCGTCGGAGAGCTCGAAGTCGAAGACGTCGATGTTCTCGCGGATGCGCTGCGGCGTGACCGACTTGGGGATCACCAGGTTGCCCAGCTGCACGTGCCAGCGCAGCACCACCTGGGCGGGGGTCTTGCCGTGCGCCCGCGCCAGCGCGGTGACGACCGGGTCGTCGATGACGCCCTTGCCGGAGGACAGCGGGCTGTAGGCCTCGGTGACGATGCCGTGCTGCGCGTCGGCGGCGCGCAGCTCGGCCTGCTGGAGGAACGGGTGCAGCTCGACCTGGTTGACGGCCGGGACCACGCTCGTCTCGTCCAGCAGCCGGCGCAGGTGGTGCGGTTCGAAGTTGGAGACACCGATCGCGCGGGCGCGGCCGTCGGCGTAGATCTTCTCGAACGCCTTCCAGGTGTCGACGTAGGCGTCGGCCTGCGGCACGGGCCAGTGGATGAGGTAGAGGTCGACCCTGTCCAGGCCGAGCCGCTCCAGGCTCGCGTCGAAGGCGCGCAGGGTCGAGTCGTAGCCCTGCTCGGCGTTCCACAGCTTGGTGGTGACGAACAGCTCGTCGCGGGCGATGCCGGACTGCGCCAGCGCGCGGCCCACACCGGCCTCGTTGCCGTAGATCGCGGCGGTGTCGACGTGCCGGTAGCCCGCTTCCAGGGCGGTCTCGACCGCCGGGACGACCTCGTCGTCACCGACCTGCCAGACGCCGAAGCCGAGCTGCGGGACGCTCACGCCGTTGTTGAGGGTGATCGGGGGAACAGCAGGTGCCATGCCGGCCACCCTAGGGCGTGCCCCGCGCACCGGCCCGGGCTCGGTCCGGGGGGCCCGCCGGCGGGCCGGGCCGCGGCGGGCGGCGGTAGCGTGGGCGCCCGTGAGCCCCACCGTCGCCACCACCACCCGCGTCGACCGCGAGGGCCTGCTGGACTTCGTCCGCGCCCGTCACCACGTCGTCCTGCTGACGCACCGCGCCGACGGTTCCGCGCAGATGTCCCCGGTCACCGCCGGGGTGGACGCCGCCGGGCGCATCGTGGTCTCCACCTACCCCGAGCGCGCCAAGGTCGTCAACGCCCGCCGCGACCCGCGCGCCGCGGTGCTGGTGCTCTCCGACGACTTCGGCGGGGCGTGGGTGCAGGTGGACGGCAGCGCGGAGGTCCTGGACCTGCCCGAGGCGCTGGAGCCGCTGGTGGAGTACTTCCGCAGCATCTCCGGCGAGCACCCCGACTGGGACGAGTACCGCGCGGCGATGCAGCGGCAGGGCAAGTGCCTGCTGCGCATCACGCCGCAGCGCTGGGGCCCGATCGCCACCG
Organism: Kineococcus arenarius subsp. arenarius; assembly: GCF_050871845.1. Classification (NCBI taxonomy): domain Bacteria; kingdom Bacillati; phylum Actinomycetota; class Actinomycetes; order Kineosporiales; family Kineosporiaceae; genus Kineococcus; species Kineococcus arenarius. Next base: position 55,983 of record NZ_JBJLSE010000001.1, on the reverse strand, counting down.
GCGGCTTCCCGGCGCGCCTGAGCGGCTGAGCGCCCCGGCATCCCGCAGCGGCGCGCGGCGCGCGGCGCGCGCGGGGGTCACGCGTCGCGCAGCCGCTCCTCCACCGCCCGCACCAGGTCCTCGTCGGGTTGCAGGCCGTGGTCCCGGCGGGCGTGCTCGCCGACCTGCGCGAGGACGTCCTCGCGGTCCCGGCCGACGAACTCGCGCAGGCACCCGGGCACCACGTCCCCGCACCGGAACGTCTTCACGCGACCACCCCCCGCTCCAGGGCGGGGTCCTCGGCCCCGCCGCCCGCTCCCCGGCCGGTGGCGCCGGCCAGGTCCAGCACCACGTCCTCCACGCCCACGACGCCGACGTAGCGCCCGGTGGCGTCGGTGCACACCATGGGGTCGAAGCGCACCGGCGCCGGCCGGGACACGGCGCGCGCGGCGGCCTCGGGCACGGCGGTCTCCGGGGCCAGGGTGGTGCAGGCCCGGCGCACCCGCGGGTCCTCGCCGGGGTGGGTCCCGGGCAGCACCAGCACCCGCGGCACGTCGCGCTCGTCGACCACGACGACGGGTGCGCGGTCCTCGGCCACCGCGCGCACCGCCTCGTCGACCGTCCGGGAGGTCTTGGTGCGCCGGGCCAGCTGGCCGCTGAGCCGGGGGCCCTCGTCGCCGGGCGGAGCGGCCGAGCCGGTGCTGAGCACCCGGCGGGCCCGCGGCGACAGCGGTGCGAAACCCTCCGCGGGCCGGGCCAGCAGGAAACCCTGCACCAGCGGCACCCCCATGGAGCGCAGCACGTCCAGCTCCCCGGGCGTCTCCACGCCCTCGGCGACCACCCAGGCGTCCAGGCGGTCGGCGCACTCGCCGAGGAACCGCACGAGGGAGCGCTTGACCGGGTCGCCGTCCAGCCCGCGCACCAGCTGCAGGTCGACCTTGAGCACCTCGGGGCGCACCACGGCCATCCGCAGCAGGCCGGAGTGCCCGGTGCCGACGTCGTCCAGCGCGATGCGGGCGCCGCGTTCGCGCAACGCGTCCAGCGGCGCGCTCAGGGCACCGGCGTCGTAGTCGGTGTGCTCGGTGAGCTCCACGACCACCGACGTCAGGTCGTGCGCGAGCAGCAGGTCCAGCACCCGCCGGTCGCCCAGCGAGGCGGGGGCGGCGTTGACGGTCAGGAAGGTGCCGTGCGGCAGGTGCTCGCGCAGCGGCAGGGCCCGCCGCAGCACCAGCAGGTCCAGCTCGGCGCTGCGGCCCAGCGCCCGGGCGGCGGCGAACCACTCCTCGGGGCCGTGCGCGCGCCCGCGCAGGGGCGCGAAGCGGGACAGGACCTCGTAGCCGGCCACGCGACCGGCGGCCACGTCGACGACCGGGTGCAGCACGGGGCGCAGCAGCTCGGGGTGGGCCGCGAGGTCGGCCAGGCGCCCGCGCCAGCGGCCGTGGGCGAACGGCAGTGCCCGAGGTGCTCGCACGTCCGCCTCCTCCCGTCCCGGGGCCGCGCCGCGCCCATCCCGGGCGGCTCCGCCCGCCGTTCCGCGCGAGCATAGTGCTGTGACGGCATGGTCACAGTTCGTGGTGATGCTGCGTGCTCAAGGTCTGCCCCGGGCCGGTCGACCAGGGACACGTGAGCCGCACGCCGCCCGGACCCGCCCCGCGGCGCACCGGTGCGCTCGGCACCGGGCTCGGCGCCGCGGGCACCGCCCTGGTCTGCGCCGTCCTGGCCGTCACCGGCCCGGCCGGCGCACCGCTGGTCGGCCCCGCCCCGGCGAGCGCCGCGCCCACCCCCGCGAGCGCGTCCGCCGGCACGTCCGCCGACGGTTCCGCCCGCGGGGCCCGCGCCGCCGCCGAGGCCGCACGCGCGGCCGCGCAGGGGGCGGCCCAGCGCGTGCGGGAGGTCGAGGACGCCCTGGAGCGGCAGCAGGAGGGCGCCCGGCGCGCCGCCTCGGCCGCCGTCGGCGCGCAGGTGCGGGCCGAGCGTGCGCTGGCGGCCGCCGAGAGCGCCCGTGCCGACGGCACCCGACGGGTGCGCGCGCTGTACATGGCCCCGGCCGGCGCCCTGACCGGCAGCGGGACCTACGCGCTGGTGCGCTCCCTGCTGACCGGCTCCGACCCCTCCGCGACCCTGCGCGCGCACGAGCTGTCCAGCGGGCGGGCCGTGGACGCCGGGGCCCGCGCCGACCAGCGCGCCACCGGCGCGGCCGCCGACGGCGCCCGCACCGCCGTCGTCTCCGCCGAGGACGCCGACCGGGCCGCCGGCGAGCAGGTCGCCGCCCTGCGCGACCTGGCGGCCCGCTCGGGGCAGCTGCAGCAGGCGCTGCAGCAGGCGCAGGACCGGCTGGACGCGCTGGACGCCGACGCGGCCCGCCTGGAGGCGGCCGAGCGGGCCGCGCAGGAGCTCGCGGCGGCCGCCGCCGCCGCCCGCACCGCCCAGGCCGCCGCCGCCGGTGCCGGCGCGGGCGTGCGCGCCGGCGGTGCGCCCGCCGACTACGCGGACCTGTACGCCCGCGCGGCCACGACGTGCCCGGGGATGCGCCCGGCGCTGCTGCAGGCCGTCGGCCAGGTCGAGAGCGGCCACGGGCGCGACGTGGGCCCCTCCTCGGCCGGGGCGATCGGGCCGATGCAGTTCATGCCGGCCACCTTCGCCGCCTACGGGGTCGACGGCGACGGCGACGGCGACACCGACGCGTGGGACCCCGCCGACGCCGTCTTCTCGGCCGCGCGCTACCTGTGCGCCAACGGGGCCGGGGCGGGGCGCGCCGGCGAGTCCGGAGCGCTGTTCCGCTACAACCACGCCGACTGGTACGTCGTCATGGTGCAGCGCATCGCCGACGAGATCGACGCCGGCACCTGAGGGCGCGGCACCGCCGCCGGCCCGCGCTCGCGCGGGGCGGCGGTTCAGGCGCTGCCCGCGACGCCCTCCAGGCGCAGCACGGCGGTGCCCTGCAGCGTCTGCACCTCGACCGCGGCGATCTGCTCGCGCGTCAGGGCGGTGGCCCCGCTCAGCCGCGCGTCGTGGCCGGGGCGCGCCTGCCAGGTGCCGATGCGCTGGGGGTTGCCGTCGGTGTCGGTGACCACCAGCGCGTACGGGTAGGCGCTGCCGGCCTCGTCGTCCGCGTAGGCGCACACCAGGTCCACCTGGGTGCCCCAGTCCTCCTCGGTCAGCCGCGCGGTCGCCCGCAGCGGCACCGGCATCAGGGCCTCCATGCGCTGCGACTCCCCCCCGGCCGCCTGCTCCACGGGCTGCGCAGCCGGCGGCAGCAGCGCCACCGCACCACCGGCCGTGACCGCGCACGCGGCGGCGACGGCCCCGGCCAGGGCCAGCCGCCGGCGCCGGCGCCGGGTGCGCGCCGCGCGCAGCAGCCGCGGCAGGAGCGTGTCCGGCGCCGACGGCACCGCGGCCGGGGCGTCCTCGCCCAGGGCCGCGACCACGTCCGCCGGCACGCGCGAGAGCAGGCCCGGCAACCCCGCCAGGTCCTCCACGGCCGACCGGCAGGACGGGCACCCGGCCAGGTGCTCCTCGAAGTCGTCGCGCTCGGCGGGCGACAGCGCCCCCAGCACGTACGGGCCGGCGTCGACGGCGAACGGGTCGCCCGCGGCGTCGTTCATCGACGGCTCACCCCCATCTCCTGCAGCGCCAGTCTGAGGTTCATCAGCGCGTAGTGGGTGCGCGACTTCACCGTGCCCGCCGGCACGCCCAGCACGCGGGCGGCCTCCGCCACCGAGCGGCCCCGGAAGTAGCACTCGCGCAGCACCGCCCGGTGCTCCGGCGACAGCCGCGTCAGCGCCTGCTGCACCACCCACTGCTGCAGCACCTGCTCGGACTCGTCCAGCACCGCCGTCTCGGGCACGTCCGCGCGCACGCTCTCGCGCCGGGCGCGCGCCGAGCGGCGCTGGTCGATGACCAGGCGGCGCGCCACGGTGAACAGCCAGGCGCGGTTGGAACCGGTGGCCGGGTCCAGCGCCCCGGGGTTGCGCCAGGCCCGCAGGAGCGTCTCCTGCACGACGTCCTGCGCCTCGGCGCGGTCACCGGTCAGCGAGAGCACGAAGCCGAACAGGGCGTCGGCGTGCTCGGAGTGCAGCGCACGCACCAGCTCCTCGTCGGCGTCGGCCACCGGCGTCCCCCCGTCCCCGGCGCACCGCCCCGCGCGGTGCCGCCCGCACGCGCAACGACGCAGCGGCCCGCCCGGTTCAGCCCCGCGCACGCCCCGCGCACGCCCGGAGCGGGTGCGGCGGGCCTACGGTGGCGCCCGTGAGCACCCCCGAGACGCCGGTGCCGGTCCCCGCGGCGGTGCGCCGCCTGGCCGCGGGCGAGGACGTGGACGCCGTGTGGGTCAACCAGCTCGGCGGGGTGACGTTCCGCCTGGGGGGCACGGGCGGGCGGGTGCGCTTCTGCAAGTGGGCGCCGGCCGGGGCGGCGCTGCCGCTGGCCGAGGAGGTGCAGCGGCTGGCGTGGGCGGCGCCGTTCACCCCGGTGCCGCGGGTGCTGGGCTCGGGCGCCGACGCGGACGGGTCCTGGCTGCTGACCGCGGGGCTGCCCGGGGAGTCGGCGGTCGCCCCTCGCTGGCTGGCCGCGCCGGGCGTGGCGGTGCCGGCCCTGGCGCGCGGGCTGCGCGCGCTGCACGAGCGGCTGCCGGTGCGCGAGTGCCCCTTCGACTGGTCGGTGCCGCACCGGCTGGCGCGCGCCGTGGGCGACGTGAGCCGCCTGGGGCCGGCGCCGCCGGTGGAGCGGGCGGTGGTGTGCCACGGCGACGCCTGCGCGCCCAACACGCTGCTGGGCGAGGACGGTGCGGCGGTGGCGCACGTGGACCTCGGCGGCCTCGGCGTGGCCGACCGGTGGGCGGACCTGGCGGTGGCCACGATGAGCCTCGGCTGGAACTACGGCCCCGGCTGGGAGGGGGTGTTCCTCGACGCCTACGGCGTGGCGCCGGACGCGCGGCGCACGGCGTACTACCGGGCCCTCTGGGACGCCGGGCCCTGAGGACGCGGGTACCGTCGGGGTGTGACACGCACGGCCCGGTCCTGGTCCCCGCACCCGGCGGACGCGCCGGTGCAGGACGATCCCGCCCACCACCACCCGCCCGCGCACCGCTCCGAGCCCGGCCCCGGCGGGGCGCCGCTGCGCGAGTGGCTGCGCGACCTGCCGCTGCTGAGGGCGCAGCCGCCGGCCTTCGCGCCCGCCGAGGCCCCCGCCGAGCCGCTGGAGCTGCTGGTGGCGTGGCTGCGGGAGGCGGTCGCGGCGGGGGTCCCCGAACCGCACGCGCTGACCCTGGCCACCGTGGACGCCGCCGGGCGCCCCGACGCGCGGGTGCTCGTGCTCAAGGACGTCGCGGACTCGGCGCTGTGGGTGGCCTCCGGCGCGGGCAGCCCCAAGGGGCGCCAGCTGGCCTCGGTGCCGGTGGCGGCGCTGGTGTTCTACTGGCCGCAGCAGGGCCGGCAGGTGCGGGTGCGCGGGCGGGTGCGCGCGGGCGGCGAGCGCGAGTCGGCGCGCGACTTCCTGGAGCGGCCGGCGCACGGGCGCGCGGAGTCCCTGCTGGAGCGGCAGAGCCGCCCGCTGGACGAGGCGCACCTGTCCGACGAGTTCGCCGAGGTCGACGACCTGATCGCCCTGGAGCCGTCGACGGTGCCGTCCACCTGGCGGCTGTGGGGCGTGGACGCCTCGCGGGTGGAGTTCTGGCAGTCCTCCCCCGACGGCCAGCACCTGCGGCTGCGCTACTCGCGCGCGGAGCACGGCGGCTACGACCGCCAGCTGCTGCGCCCCTGAGCAGCTGCTGCGCCCCTGAGGCCGCGCGACCCCGGGGCCCCGGCCGCCTCGGGGTCGTCCCGGCGGCGCGGGGGCGGTCAGACCGCGAGCGCCGTCAGCCGTCCGCCGCGACGCTCGATCGACAGCGGCAACCCGAAGGTGCGCGTCAGCAGCTCGCCGGTGAGGACGTCGTCGACCGGGCCGGAGGCCACCGCGCGCCCGCCGCGCAGCAGCAGCGCGTGCGTGGTGCCCACCGGGATCTCCTCGACGTGGTGAGTCACGGTGACGGTGGTGGGGGCGGCGGGGTCGGCGGCCAGGGCGGTCAGGCGCCGCAGCAGGTCCTCGCGCCCGCCCAGGTCCAGCCCGCCGGCCGGCTCGTCGAGCAGCAGCAGCTCCGGGTCGGTCATGAGGGCGCGCGCGATCTGGGTGCGCTTGCGCTCGCCGTCGCTGAGGGTGGCGAAGGGCCGCTCGGCCAGGTGGGCCACGCCGAGGAGGTCCAGCAGCTGCAGGGCGCGCTCGTCGTCGTCGGGGTCGTAGGCCTCCTGCCAGCGGCCGGTGACGCCGTAGGCGGCGGTGACGACGACGTCGCGCACCTTCTCCTGCCCGGGCACCGCGCGGGCCAGGGCGGTGCTGGCCAGGCCGATGCGCGGGCGCAGCTCGAAGACGTCCACCCGCCCGAGCCGCTCGCCGAGCACGCGCACGGCGCCGGTGGTGGGGAACAGCCGCGCCGCGGCCACGGACAGCAGCGTGGACTTGCCGGCGCCGTTGGGACCGAGGACCACCCAGCGCTCGCCCTCGTGCACGCGCAGGTCCACCGCGTCCAGCAGCAGGTTCGTCCCGCGGCGCACGGTGACGGCGTCGAGGCCCAGGACCTCGTCCTCGTCGGGGGCGGGCTGCGCGGCGGCGGGGGGAACGGGCACGGGAGAACCCTAGCCAGGGCGGGCCCCGGGCGCCGCCGGGGGTGGGGGTGCCGTCGTAGGCTGCGGCGCGTGCTGGACCTGCCCCGTTCCGCGCGGCTGGCGGCCTGGGGCACCGGTGTGCTGACCGGTGCCGCGGGCCTGGACGCCGCGGTCGCCGCGGTCGTGCGCGACGACGAGCCCCACGCGGTGCGCTGGGCCGACGGTGCGCCCGCCGCCCCCGGTGCCGACCCCGCCGACGTGCGCGGCCTGCTCACCGCCCTGCGGGCGGCCGGCTGCGGGCCGCTGCTGCTGGCGCTGCCGGTGCCGGGCGACCCGCGGGACCTGCCGGGCCCGGCGGCGGTGAACGTCGCGGCCCTGGAGGCCGGCGAGTGCGTGGTCGCCGAACCGCCCGGCGCGGTGGGCCGCTGGGCGCTGGTGCCGGAGGTCACCGAGTTCGGCTCGGTGTGGGAACCGGGGGCGTTGGTGACCTGGGCGGTGCTGGGGGCGGCGCCGCGGCGGGCGCCCAGCAGCTCCAGCGTGGCCGACTCCGAGCGGGAGCTGCGCCTGGCGCTGGCCACGGCCACGCAGGCGCTGGCGAACCTGGACGTGGCGCGCTGGCGCGAGGACGCCGCCGACCGCATCGCGGCGGTGCGCGACGGCGGCCTGGCGCGCGACGCGCTGCCGCCGGGCACGGCTCCGCGGGCGGCGCGGGTGCTGCAGACCGCGGCGCGGGTGCTGGCCATCGTGGAGCTGGCCAGCGAGGACGACGGTGCGGCCGTCACCGGCTTCGAGGCGGCCTCGCGCGCCCGGGCGCTGCGCGAGGTGGCGCAGGTGGCGCGCCGCGCGGTGGTCGCGGCCGTCAACGCCCACGCCGAGCCGGTGCGGCCCTGACACCGCCCGCCGCACCGCCCGGCGCTCGCGGGGCCGGCCGGGTCAGGCCGCGGTGCGCGTCGCGGGCGGCAGGGAGGCCAGGGCCCGGTTCTCCGCCGGCAACCGGAAGCCCAGCAGCAGCACGGCGTTCAGGACGCTGAAGGCGGCCGCGGTCACCCAGCACGAGTGCACCAGCGGCAGGGCGAAGCCCTCGAGCACCACGACGACGTAGTTGGGGTGCTTGAGGAACCGGTACGGCCCGCGCGTCACCGGCGGCAGGCCGGGCACGACGATGACCCGGGTGTTCCAGCGCCGCCCCAGCGAGGCGATGCACCACCAGCGCAGCACCTGGCTGAGCAGCGCCAGCGCCAGCATCGGCCAGCCCAGGGCCGGCAGGAACGGGCGGTCGGCCAGCGCCACCTCGGCCAGGCACGCCACGAGCAGGCCGGTGTGCAGCACGACCATGGGGCCGAAGTGACCCCGGCCGGTCTCGACCCCGCCGCGGGCGAAGGACCAGCGGGCGTTGCGGGTGGAGACCACCAGCTCGGCCAGCCGTTCCAGGCCGGTGGCCAGCACCAGGGCGGTGAACAGGGCGGCGGAGCTCACGCGGCGGCCCGCAGCAGGACCTGCTCGGTGCCCACGCCGGGCCCCACCGCCAGCACGAGGGCGTGCTCGCCTGGCTCGCGCGGCGTGGCGGCCAGCACGTGCAGCACCGAGGAGCTGGACAGGTTGCCGACCCGGCGCAGCGAGTCCCAGCTGGTGGCCAGCGCCCCCTCGGGCAGGCCCAGGGCGCCGCTGACGGCGTCGAGCACCTTCGGCCCGCCGGCGTGCACGACCCAGCGGTCCACCCCGTCGACGCCCAGGCCCCGCTCCCCCAGCAGCGCGCCCACCTCCCGGCCCAGCTCGGCGGCCAGCAGGTCCGGCAGGTCGGGGGCCAGCACGATGCTGAAGCCGGAGCTGCCCACGTCCCAGCCCAGGGAGCCCGCGGTGCCGGCGAACAACCGGCTGCGCGAGGCCAGCACGTCCCAGCCGGGCGTGCCGGCGGCCCGCTCGGCACCGGCCAGCACGACCGCGGCCGCACCGTCGCCGAACAGGCCGCTGGCGACGAGGTTGGCGGTGGAGGCGTCGTCGTGCTGCAGGGTCAGCGAGCACAGCTCCACCGACACCAGCACCCCCACCTGGTCCGGGTGCCCGGCCAGGTAGTCGTCCACCCGCGCCAGCCCCGCCGCCCCGCCGGCGCAGCCCAGGCCGAAGGACGGCAGCCGCTTGACGGTGGGCCGCAGCCCGCCGCGCACCGCGAGCGCCGCGTCCAGGGAGGGGGCGGCCACGCCGGTGACGGTGGTGAACAGCAGGAAGTCCACCTCCTCCGGCGCCACGCCGGCCGTGGCGAGGGCCCCCTTCAGGGCCCGCTCGGCCAGCTCCAGGCCCACCTCGCCGAAGGCGGCGTTGGCCGCCGTGAAGGACGTCAGCTGCCCGTAGCGCTCCAGCGGCAGGGCCAGGTGGCGCCGGTGCACGCCGCTGGCGCGGTGCAGGCGGTGCAGCAGCTGGCGCCGCGGGCCCTCGGGCACCAGCAGCGGCACGAGCTGGGCGGAGATCTCCTCCTGCTCGTAGCGGTGCGGCGGCAGCGCGGGTTCCACCGCGACGACCCGGGAGGGCAGGGGCCGGCTTCGGGTCGGCGCGGTGGGCGGCATGGGCCGATGCTGTCTCAGAGCAGCGACTCGTACACCTCGAGCGTGCGCCGGGCGATGGCCGACCAGCTGAAGTCCTGCACGGCGCGGCGGCGGCCCGCGGCCCCGCGCTCGCGGGCGCGGTCGGGGTCGGAGACGGCGTCGGCGAGCGCGGCGGCCAGGTCGGCGACGAACCGGTCGGGGTCGACGGGGGCGCCGGTGCCGTCGGTGACCTGCTCGATGGGCACCAGCCAGCCGGTGACGCCGTCCTGGACCACCTCGGGGATGCCGCCGGTGGCGGTGCCCACGACGGCGGCGCCGCAGGCCATGGCCTCCAGGTTGACGATGCCGAGCGGCTCGTACACCGACGGGCACACGAACACGGTGGCCTGGGACAGGTGCTGCAGCAGCTCCTCACGGCTGAGGTGCCGGTCCAGCCAGACCACGCCGGAGCGGCGCTGCTGCAGCTCAGCGACCAGGCCGGAGACCTCCGCGGCGATCTCGGGGGTGTCGGGGGCGCCGGCGCACAGCACCAGCTGCACCTCCGGCGGCAGCTGCGCGGCGGCGCGCAGCAGGTGCGGCAGGCCCTTCTGGCGGGTGATGCGACCGACGAACACGACGCTGGGGCGGTCGGGGTCCACGCCGTTGGCCCGCACCAGGTCGCGCCCGTCCACGGGCGCCCACTCGGTGGCGTCGATGCCGTTGTGCACCACGTGCACCTTCGCCGGGTCCAGGGCCGGGTAGCTGCGCAGGATGTCGGCGCGCATGCCGGCGCTGACGGCGATCACACCGGCGGCGGCCTCGAAGGCGGTCCGCTCCGCCCAGCTGGACAGCGCGTACCCGCCGCCGAGCTGCTCGGCCTTCCACGGCCGCAGCGGCTCCAGGCTGTGCGCGGTCACCACGTGCGGCACCCCGTGCAGCAGGGAGGCCAGGTGCCCGGCGGTGTTGGCGTACCAGGTGTGCGAGTGCACCAGGTCCGCCCCGGCGGTGCCGGCAGCCATCGGCAGGTCCACCCCCAGGGTGCGCAGCGCCGCGTTGGCGCCGGCCAGCTCGGCCGGCTCGCCGTAGGCGGTGACGCCCTCCTCCTGCCGCGGGGCGCCGAAGCAGCGCACCCGCACCTCCGGGCCGCCCTCGGCGGCGCGCAGGGCCCGCACCAGCTCGGCCACGTGCACACCCGCTCCGCCGTAGACCTCCGGCGGGTACTCCTTCGTCAGCAGGTCCACGCGCATGTCCGCTCCTCGTCCTCGCAGCTCGTCCACCGCGCCGCCGCGGGGCCCTGCGGCGGCGGCGCGCAGGATCTTTCCCCGCGTCGCCCGGGCATCGTGGCGGTCGCGGGCCTATCGTGCCCCTCGTGGCTGCACCCAACGTCCTCGCGATCGTCCTCGCCGGCGGGGAGGGCAAGCGGCTCATGCCCCTCACCGCCGACCGGGCCAAGCCCGCCGTGCCCTTCGGGGGCACCTACCGGCTCATCGACTTCGCCCTGTCGAACCTCGTGAACGCGGGCTACCGCAAGATCGTGGTCCTGACGCAGTACAAGTCCCACAGCCTGGACCGGCACATCTCGCAGTCCTGGCGCATGTCGAACCTCTTCGGCAGCTACATCGCCTCGGTGCCGGCGCAGCAGCGCGTGGGCAAGCGCTGGTACCTCGGCAGCGCCGACGCCATCTACCAGTCGATGAACCTCATCTCCGACGAGCGGCCCGACATCGTCGTGGTGGTCGGCGCCGACCACGTGTACCGGATGGACTTCTCCCAGATGGTCGACGCGCACGTGGCCTCCGGCGCGCCGTGCTCGGTGGCAGCCATCCGCCAGCCCATCTCGCTGGCCGACCAGTTCGGCGTCATCCAGACCGAGCCGGGCTCGTCCCGGATCGCGCAGTTCCTGGAGAAGCCGAAGGACCCGCAGGGCCTGGCCGACTCCCCGCACGAGGTCCTGGCCTCGATGGGCAACTACGTCTTCGACGCCGACGCCCTGGTGGACGCGGTGACCCGCGACTCCGAGGACGAGGGGTCCAAGCACGACATGGGCGGGGACATCGTCCCCGACTTCGTCGAGCGCGGGCTGGCGAACGTGTACGACTTCAAGGACAACGAGGTGCCCGGGGCCACCGACCGCGACCGCGCCTACTGGCGCGACGTGGGAACGCTCGACTCCTACTTCGAGGCCCAGATGGACCTCATCTCGGTGCTGCCGGTGTTCAACCTCTACAACTACGAGTGGCCCATCATCGCCGCGCAGGACTTCTACCCGCCGGCGAAGTTCGTGCACGGCTGGCAGGGCACCTACGGGCACGCGGTCAACTCGATCATCTCCGCCGGCACGGTCGTCTCCGGCGCCCTGGTGGAGAAGTCTGTGGTCTCCCCCAAGGTGCGGCTGGACTCCTGGGCGCACGTCAGCGAGTCGGTGCTCATGGACAACGTGCAGGTCGGCCGGCACGCCGTGGTGCAGCGCGCCATCCTGGACAAGAACGTCGTGGTGCCCGACGACGCCCGCGTCGGGGTGGACCCCGAGGAGGACCGCGCGCGCGGGTTCACCGTCACCGACTCGGGCATCACGGTCGTCGGCAAGGGGCAGACCATCCCGTCCTGAGCGCACGCCACCCGCACCGCGCCGCCCCTGTCGCCGGGCGGCGCGGTGCGGCAGCATCCGTGCCATGACTTCCCCCGCACCCGCCGGCGACCGTCCGGTGCGCATCGGCGTCCAGATCCAGCCCCAGCACGCCAGCTACCCCGCGATCCGCGCCGCGGCGGCGCGCGCGGAGGAGATGGGCCTGGACATCGCCTTCAACTGGGACCACTTCTACCCGCTGTACGGCGACCCGGACGGTCTGCACTTCGAGTGCTGGACCGTGCTGGCGGCGTGGGCCGAGGCGACCAGCCGCATCGAGATCGGCGCGCTGGTGACCTGCAACAGCTACCGCAACCCCGACCTGCTGGCGGACATGGCCCGCACCGTGGACCACGTCTCCGCCCACGACACCGGCACCGGCCGGCTGGTGCTGGGCATCGGCTCGGGCTGGTTCGAGAAGGACTACGCCGAGTACGGCTACGAGTTCGGCACCGCGGGCGGGCGCCTGGACAAGCTCGCCGAGGACCTGCCGCGGATCACCTCGCGCCTGGGCCGGCTCAACCCGCCCCCCACCCGGCACGTGCCCGTGCTGATCGGGGGCGGTGGGGAGCGCAAGACCCTGCGGATCGTGGCGCAGCACGCCGACATCTGGCACGGCTTCGGCGACGTGGAGACCATCGCCCGCAAGCACGAGGTCCTGGACGCGCACTGCGCCGCCCTGGGCCGCGACCCCGGTGAGATCGAGCGTTCCGCCGGGGTGGACGTGGCGGACGACCCCGCCGACAAGGGCGAGGCCCTGCACGCGGTCGGCACGCGCCTGTTCACCCTCGGCGTCGGCGGCCCGGACCACGACCTGGAGCCGCTGCGGCGCTGGATCGCCTGGCGCGACGAGAAGAACGCCGCGCGGGCCTGAGAGCGGCTCCGGTGCACCGGGCCCGGTGCGCGGGGCCCGGTGCGCGGGGCCCGGTGCGCGGGCCCGGTGCGCGGGCCCGGTGCGGCGCAGCGGGCCGGTAGCCTTCGCCGCGTGCCCGGAACCCGCGTCGACACGTCCCCGGGCGCTGCGCCCGCCTGCGCGCCCACCCTGCTGGTCACCGTCACCGGGGGCGACCGCCCGGGGGTGACCTCGGCGCTGTTCACCGCCCTGGCGGGCACCGACGCCGAGGTCCTGGACGTCGAGCAGGTCGTCGTCGGCGGTGTGCTGACCCTGGCGGTGCTCGTGGGCACCGCCGAACCCGCCGCCGTGACCGCGGCCCTGTCCGGCTGGGGCGGGGACGGGCTGGACGTGACCTGCACCGTGCGCGCGCCGGGGGCGCCGGCGGTGCGCCCGCGGCGGCTGCACGTCACGCTGCTGGGCGCCCCGCTGCGCCCGGCCGCGGTCGCCCGCACCACCGCCGTGCTGGCCGAGCGCGGGGCCAACGTGGACCGGGTGCGGCGGATGGCCTCGGCCCCGGTGACCAGCGTCGAGTTCGACGTGTCGCTCGACGCCACGCCCGAGGAGGTCCTGGACCTGCGCCGCACCCTGGCGGCCGAGGCGGCCCGGCACGGCCTGGACGCGGCCGTCTCCCCCGGCGGGCTGGCCCGGATGGGCCGGCGACTGGTCGTCATGGACGTGGACTCCACGCTCATCCGCCAGGAGGTCATCGAACTGCTGGCCGCGCACGCCGGACGCGAGGCCGAGGTGGCCGCCGTCACCGAGCGCGCCATGCGCGGGGAGATCGACTTCGCGGCCTCCCTGCGCCAGCGGGTGGCCTGCCTCGAGGGGCTGGACGTGGCCGTGGTCGAGCGGGTGCGCGAGGCGGTCGTGCTCACCCCCGGCGCGCGCACGCTGTGCCGCACCCTGCACCGCCTCGGCTTCACGCTGGCGCTGGTCTCCGGCGGCTTCCTGGAGGTGGTGGGGCCGCTGGCCGCCGAGCTGGGCATCGCGCACGTGCGTGCCAACCGGTTGCAGGTGGTGCACGGGCGCTTCACCGGCCGACTGCTGGGCCCGGTGGTGGACCGCGCGGCCAAGGCCGCCGCGCTGCGGGAGTTCGCCGCCGCCGAGCACCTGCCGCTGCACCGCACGGTCGCGATCGGCGACGGCGCCAACGACCTGGACATGATCGGCGCGGCGGGCCTGGGCATCGCCTTCAACGCCAAGCCCGTCGTGCGCGAGCAGGCCGACGCGGCCGTGAACGTGCCGTACCTGGACGCGGTGCTGCCGCTGCTGGGCATCACCCGCGAGGACGTGGAGGACGCCGACCTGGCCGACGAGGCCCTGGCACCGGGGCGGGAGGCGCCCGCCGGTCGCTGAGGCGCGCGGCGGGCACCACCCCGGTGCGGTCCCACCTCGGTGTGGACCGCACCGGGCCCGGTCAGCCGTTCACGCTGGCCCAGGTGGCCAGGGCCACCAGCACCGCGACGACGAGGACCATCGAACCGGCCAGCACCGCCAGGCGCCGGCCGCCCGAGGGCGGGGGCTGCTCGGCCACGGACCTCAGGACCCCATGGCGTGGAAACCGCCGTCGACGTGGATCATCTCGCCGGTGGTGGCGGGGAACCAGTCGGACATCAGCGCCAGCGCGGCGCGCGCGGGGGGCTCGGTGTCCGTCACGTCCCAGCCCAGCGGGGAGCGCTCGCCCCAGGTGCCCTCCAGGGTCTCGAAGCCCGGGATGGAGGTGGCGGCGGTGGTGCGCAGCGGCCCGGCGGAGACCACGTTGACGCGCACGCCCTTCGGGCCGAGGTCGCGGGCGAGGTAGCGGGCGGTGGACTCGAACGCGGCCTTGGCCACGCCCATCCAGTCGTAGACCGGCCAGGCCACGCGGGCGTCGAAGGTCAGGCCGACGACCGAGCCGCCGTTGGCCATGAGCGGCAGCGCGGCCACCGCGATGGACTTCAGCGAGTACGCCGAGACCTGCAGCGCGGTCGCCACGCTGGACCACTCGGTGTTCAGGAAGTTGCCGCCCATGGCGTCCTTGGGGGCGAAGCCGATGGAGTGCAGCACCCCGTCCAGGCCGTCGACGTGCTCGCGCACGCGCGACTCCAGCGCGGCCAGGTCCTCCTCGCTGGTCGCGTCCAGCTCCACCACCGGCGCGGGCTTCGGCAGCCGCTTGGCGATCGTGGACGTGATCTTCATCTGGCGCCCGAAGGACGACAGCACGACCTCGGCGCCCTCCTCCTGCGCCACGCGCGCGACCGCGAAGGCGATCGAGCGGTCCGTGAGCACTCCGGTCACGAGCAGGCGCTTGCCGTCCAGCAGACCCATCAGGTTCCCTCTCGTCCTTCGTTCGGTGTCAGTGGCCCATGCCGAGGCCGCCGTCGACGGGCAGCACCGCGCCGTTGACGTAGCCGGCGTCGGCGAGGAACAGCACGGCCTGCGCGACGTCGTCGACGGCACCGAAGCGGCCGGCGGGGATGCGGCCGCGGTAGTCCGCCGCGGTGGCCTCGGGCAGCGCGCGGGTCATGTCGGTGTCGATGAAGCCGGGGGCGACCACGTTGGCGGTGATGCCGCGCCCGCCCAGCTCGCGGGCGATGGAGCGCGCCAGGCCCACCATGCCGGACTTGCTGGCCGCGTAGTTCGTCTGCCCGGGCGAGCCGTACAGGCCCACGACGCTGGAGACGAACACGATGCGCCCGCGCTTGGCGCGCACCATCCCGCGCACCGCCCGGCGCGCGCAGCGCCACGCGCCGGCGAGGTTGGTGTCCACCACGGCGTCGAAGTCGTCGTCGCCCATGCGCATCAGCAGCTGGTCGCGGGTGACGCCGGCGTTGGCGACGAGCACCTCCACGGGCCCGTGCGCCTCCTCCACGGCGGCGAACGCGGCGTCCAGGGAGGCACCGTCGGTGACGTCGGCGCGCACCCCCAGCAGGCCCTCGGGCGCCTCCCCGGAGCGGTGGGTGACCGCGACCCGGTCGCCCTGCGCGGCGAAGGCCCGCGCCACGGCCAGGCCGATTCCGCGGTTGCCGCCGGTGACCAGGACGCTGCGGGGGGCGCGCCCGGCGGCGCTCTCCCCACCGGTGGCGGGAGCGGGGGGCGGGGTCGTGGCGTCGGGCACGGGGAGGAAAGCTAACGCATCGCCCGCCGGGAGCCACCACCCGCCGGGACCACCGGCCCGCCCGGGGCGGTCCCCGCCTGCGGCCGGGACCCTCAGCGGGGGCACGTGTCGCACCCAGCGCTTACCGTGGGCGTCGTGCCCTCGCACCCCACCCCCACCGGCAGGCACACCGCTGACGCGGACCCGCCCGGCGTGTACCGGATCACCGCCGCCCCCACCGCGCACACCGACGACCTCGGCGTGCGCTACCGCAAGTACGTCGTCTCCATGCTCGTGCGCACGGCCTGCTTCGTGCTGTTCGTCGTCGTGGACCACTGGACCCGCTGGCTGTTCGTGGCCGGGGCCCTGTTCCTGCCCTACGTCGCCGTCGTGCTGGCCAACGCCGGCCGGGAGTCCAAGGCGCCACCGCCGCAGTCCTTCAGCGTCCCCGAGGCGCCCCCGCGCGACCTGCCGGCCCTGGAGGCGCGGGTGACCGCGGTGCGCTCCCCCGGCGAGGACTCCCCCGCGGGCCGGCCCGGAGCCGCCTGAGCACCGCCGCCGCCCCCGGAGCAGACCCCCGGGGGCACGTCGACCCCGCGCCGCGGCGGTGCGAGACTGGCGCCGTGGACACTCCAGCCGTCCCCGCGGCGCCGCGCACGCGCAGCGCCGCCGGGGAACCGGGGCACGAACCGCCGTCCGACCTCGTCTGCAGCGCCCGCGGCTGCAGCCGCCCGGCCGACTTCGGCCTGCTGTGGAACAACCCCAGCCTGCACACCCCCGAGCGGCGCAAGACGTGGCTGGCCTGCGGCCAGCACCGCGAGCACCTCGCGCAGTTCCTCGGCGCCCGCGGCTTCCTGCGGGAGGTCGTCGGGGTGGACGCCCTGTCGTCGTGAGCACCGGCACCACCCCCCTCCCCCCCACCGCCGCGGCGACGCCCCCCGGCACGGGCGTGCGCGGGGTCCTCGGGCTGCTGCGCGAGCCCGGCTGGCGCCGCGGCCTGGCCCTGGCGCTGGCCGTGGCCGCGGTGTGCCTGGTGCTGGGCCAGTGGCAGTGGCACCGCCGCCAGGACCGCCTGGCCGCCAACGCACCGCTGGTGAGCAACTACGACGCGGCACCCGTGGCGCTGGACGCCGTGCTTCCCGCCGACGGCTCGCCGCCGGCCGAGGACGACCTGTGGACGCCGGTGCGCGTCAGCGGCAGCTACGCCGCGGAGGGCACCGTCCTGGTGCGCAACCGCCAGCACGGCCAGGCGGTGGGCTACGACGTCCTGGTGCCGCTGGTGCTGGCCGACGGCACCGCCCTGCTCGTGGACCGCGGGTGGGTGCCGGCCGGCAGCACCAGCAGCGCGCCGGACGCGGTCCCCGCCCCCCCGGAGGGCACCGTGAGCGTCACGGCACGGGTGCGCGCGTGGGAGCCCGCCCGCGACAGCACCGTGCCGCAGGGGCAGGTCGCCTCCATCGCCCCCGGCCCGGTCGCCGAGGTGACCGGCGCCGCCGGCGTGCCGCCGCTGCGCGGGGGGTACGCGGTGCTCGCCTCGGAGGACCCGGCCGCGCTGCCGGCTCCTGCGAGCGCCGAGCGCCCCGAGGTCGACGAGGGTCCCCACCTAGCCTACACGGTGCAGTGGTACGGCTTCGCGCTGACGGCGCTGGTGGTCTGGGTCGTGGCGGGCAGGCGCGAGCTGCAGGCGCGCGCGCTGCCGGCTGCTCCCGGCGCCGACGGCGCCCCGGCGGGTGCCGGCGGCGCAGGCGACGCCCAGCGTCCCGGGTCGGCTCCGGAGGGCGCGCGCAGGGGTGGCCCGGCAGCGGGAGGACCCGCCGCCCCGATCCGGCGCCCCGCGCGGCGGGCGCGGCCCGCACGCCCGGGCAGCGACGAGGAGGCCGAGGACCTCGAGGTCGAGGCCGGCGCACGCCCCCGGCGCTGAGCCGGCCGCCCCCCACGGACGCCGATGCTCCAAGTGGTGATGCTGCGTTGAGCACTAGCGACTCTGCGCAACAATGTGGTCATGGACCTCGGCCTCAGTGATCGCGTCTACATCGTCTCCGGTGCCTCCTCCGGCCTGGGGCGCTCGTGCGCGCAGGTCCTGGCCGACGAGGGCGCGCTGCTGGTGCTGTCCGCCGGCGACCCGGAGGAGCTGGCCGCCGTGGCGGGCGGCATCGGCGCACCGGAGCGGATGCTGCTGGTCCCCGGCGACATCACCGAGCCGGGCACCGAGACGCGCCTGGTGGCCGCCGCCAACGCGCGCTTCGGTCGCCTGGACGGCGCGGTGGTCTCCTGCGGCACGCCCCCGACCTCCTCGGTGGTGGAGGCCAGCGACGCCTCCTGGCGCGAGGCCTTCGAGGCGAGCCTGCTGGGGCCGCTGCGGCTCGCGCGGTCGGTGGCCAAGGCGGCCACCGGCGAGGGCGCCTCGCTGGTGATGCTGCTGTCCAGCACGGTGCGCAGCCCCGCGCAGGACGCCGGGGTCGCCAACGGCCTGCGCCCCGGCCTGGCCATGGCCGCCAAGGCGCTGGCCGACGAGCTGGGGCCGCGCGGCATCCGGATCAACAACGTCCTGGTGGGGCGGGTGGACGCGGACTCGCCCCTGGAGTTCGAGGAACCCACCACCGTGGACGGCGACGGGTTCGAGGCGGTGCCGCTGCGCCGCGCGGGCCTGCCCGACGAGTTCGCGCGCGCCGCGGTCTTCCTGCTGTCCCCGGCGGCGTCCTACGTCACCGGTGCGTCCCTGACCGTGGACGGGGGCGCCGACCGCTCGCTGTGAGCGGCCGGCGGCCCCGTCCACGGGCGGGGTTCAGCTCGCCCGCTGCTCCGGCTCGGACTGCTGCTTGCCGCGCCCCCGGGTGGCTCCCCCCCTGCTGCGGAGGGAGACCTCGCTCTCGCTGAGCAGCCGGTGGACGAAGCCGTAGGAACGCCCGGCCTCCTCCGCGAGCGCCCGGATGCTCTTGCCCTCCGCGTAGCCCTTCGACAGCTCCTCGGCGAGCTGCGCACGTTCGGTCCCGCTCAACCGGGATCCCCGCTTGACCGCCTCGGTCACACCGACCTCCTCCACGTCGTCGCCGACGTGCACCATGGTCACCACCCGCGGCGGGATCGGCCACTCGAACGCCCCTCCCGTGCTCACGCGGGGTGCGCGGGCGAGAGCGAGCGGGGTGCTCACGCCAGGGAGACCAGCTCCGCGTAGGAGGCGTTCCACAGGTCCTCCACGCCGTCGGGCAGCAGCACGACGCGCTCGGGGTCCAGCGCCTCCACCGCCCCCTCGTCGTGGGTGACGAGCACGACGGCGCCCTCGTAGTGCCGCAGCGCGTCGAGGATCTCGGCGCGGCTGGCCGGGTCGAGGTTGTTCGTCGGCTCGTCCAGCAGCAGCACGTTCGCGCTGGAGACCACGAGGGTGGCCAGCGCCAGGCGGGTCTTCTCCCCGCCGGAGAGCACCCCGGCGGGCTTGTCGACGTCGTCGCCGGAGAAGAGGAAGGAGCCCAGCACGGTGCGCACCCGGGTGTCGTCCAGGTCCGGGGAGGCCGAGCGCATGTTCTCCAGGACGGTGCGGTTCACGTCCAGGGTCTCGTGCTCCTGGGCGTAGTAGCCGATCTTCACGCCGTGGCCGCCGACGATGCGGCCGGTGTCCGGCTCCTCCACCCCGCCCAGCATCCTCAGCAGCGTCGTCTTGCCGGCACCGTTCAGGCCCAGGATCACCACGCGGCTGCCGCGGTCGATGGCCAGGTCCACGCCGGTGAAGATCTCCAGCGAGCCGTACGACTTGGACAGGCCCTGCGCGGTCAGCGGCGTCTTGCCGCAGGGGGCGGGCTTGGGGAAGCGCAGCTTGGCGACCTTGTCCTGGACGCGGACGTCCTCCAGGCCGCTGACCAGCCGCTCGGCGCGCTTGGCCATGTTCTGCGCGGCGACCGCCTTGGTCGCCTTGGCGCGCATCTTGTCGGCCTGCGCCATCAGCGCGCCGGCCTTCTTCTCGGCGTTGGCGCGCTCGCGCTGGCGGCGCTTCTCGTCGGTCTCGCGCTGCTTGAGGTAGTTCTTCCAGCCCACGTTGTAGACGTCGATCGTGGCGCGGTTGGCGTCCAGGTGGAACACCCGGTTGACGACGACCTCCAGCAGTTCCACGTCGTGGCTGATGACGATGAGGCCGCCGGAGTAGCTCTTGAGGTGATCGCGCAGCCAGGCGATCGAGTCGGCGTCCAGGTGGTTGGTGGGCTCGTCCAGCAGCAGGGTCTCGCTGGCGGAGAAGAGGATGCGGGCCAGCTCCACGCGCCGGCGCTGACCGCCCGAGAGGGTCTTCAGCGGCTGGTCGAGGATGCGCTCGGGCAGGTTGAGGTTCGCGCAGATGCGCGCCGCCTCGCTCTCGGCGGTGTAGCCGCCCATGGCCACGAAGCGGGCGTCGAGCTTGGTGTACCTGTCCATCGCGCGGTCGCGGACCCTGGGGTCGTCGCTGGCCATGTCCTGCTCGGCGCGCCGCAGGCGGGTGATCACGTCGTCCAGGCCGCGAGCGGCGAGGATGCGGTCGCGGGCCAGCATCTCGGGGTCGCCGGCGCGCGGGTCCTGGGGCAGGTAGCCGATCTCCCCGGAGCGGGTCACGGTGCCCGAGGCGGGCTGGGCCTCGCCGGCCAGCACCTTCGTCAGGGTGGTCTTGCCGGCGCCGTTGCGCCCGACCAGGCCGATGCGGTCGCCGGCGGCGACGCGGAAGTCCACGCCCTCCATCAGGAGCCGGGCTCCCGCACGCAGTTCGATGTCGGTGGCGACGATCACGGGGGCAGCTCTCAGCGGACGGGGACGTTCGGGGGACGGCACCATCCTAGGGCGTGCCGGACGGGACCGGGCGCGGGTCCGGGTCCGGGTCCGGGTCCGCTACCGTCGCGCCATGTCCTCCCCCCTGCGCCGCTCACCGGCGCGCGCCGCCGCGCAGGTCCCCTCCGGCGGCGACGTGCGGCGCCCCGCCAGCCGCACCCGCGACCTGGCCCTGGTGGCCGTCTTCGCCGCGCTGGTGGCGGCGCTGGCGCTGACGCCGGCGCTGCCCACGGGCCCGGTGGGCGTGCCCGTCACGCTGCAGACGCTGGGCCTGATGCTGTGCGGGGCGGTGCTGGGGCCGTGGCGCGGGGCGCTGGCCGCGCTGGTCTACCTGCTGATGGGCCTGGCGGGGCTGCCTGTGTTCGCCGGGGGCGCGGCGGGCCCGGCGGTGCTGGCGGGCCCCAGCGCCGGGTTCCTGCTGGCCTACCCCGCCGGGGCGCTGGTGACCGGGGCCCTGGCCCGGGCCGGTGCCCGGCGGCGCGCGACCGGCGCCGGGCTGGTGGCCGGCTGCCTGCTGGGTGGCGTGGCCGTCGTCTACGCCGGCGGGGTCCCGGGCATGGCCCTGGCCGGCGGCCTGACCCTGCAGGAGGCGGCGTGGGCGTCGCTGCGGTACGTGCCCGGCGACCTGGTCAAGCTCGTGGTGGCCGTCGTGGTCGCCTCGGCGGTGCACCGCGCGTCCCCCCGCCTGCTGCTGGGCCGCTGACCGGCGCGCACGGGCTCAGCGTGCCGAGCCGGTCGCCGTGGTGAGCGCCGCGCCGTGATCCGCTTGTCGCAGGTGGCGGTGCGCGCCGGGGAGAAGGTGGTGCTGCACCCGCTGAGCGTGCAGCTCGGTGAGCCGTCGGTGGCCCTGGTCGGGCCCAACGGCTCCGGCAAGTCCACCCTGCTGCGCCTGCTCAACGGCCTGGTGCTGCCGTCCGCGGGGACCGTCGAGGTGGACGGCCTGCAGCCCGAGCACGCCCTGGCGGCCGTGCGCCGGCGGGTGGGCTTCGTCTTCCCCGACCCCGACGCGCAGGTGGTCATGCCCACCCCCGTGCAGGACGTGGCCCTGTCGCTGCGGCGTGCCGGGGTGCCGCGCCGCGACCGGGAGGAGCACGCGCGGCGGCTGCTGGCCGAGCAGGGGCTGGCGGAGGGCGCCGACGGCGAGGTGCGCCGGCTGTCGTCCGGGCAGCGCCAACTGCTGGCGCTGACGGCGGTGCTGGCCACCGGCCCGGCGGTGCTGGCGTGCGACGAGCCGACGACGCTGCTGGACCTGCGCAACGCCCGGCGGGTGGCGGACGTGCTGCTGAGCTCACCGGCGCAGCTGGTGGTGGCCACGCACGACCTGGACCTGGCCGCCCGCACGCGGCGCGCGCTGTGGCTGCACGAGGGGCGCGTGGTCGCCGACGGGCCGGCCGCGCAGGTCGTGGCGGCCTACCGGGCCGGCGCGTGAGCCGGCGCGTCAGGTGGCGGGTGCGGCGGCACCGCGGCCTGGTCGTCGACGCGCCGCTGCTGGGGCGCCTGCAGCCGGGCTCGTCCTGGCTGCACCGCGCCGGTGCGGGCGCGAAGCTGGTGGGGGTGGTCGCCGTGGGGGTGGCGACGGGACTGGCGCGCTGGCTGCTGGCGCCCGCACCGGCCGCGCTCGTGCTGGCGGGGCTGGCCGCCCTGCTCGCCGGGCTCGCCCTGAGCGCCGGGCTGCGGCCGCGCTACCTCGCCGGGCAGGTGCGCTCGCTGGCGTGGGTGCTGCTGGCGCTGGGGGTCTTCCAGGTCTGGTCGAACGGTCCGGCGACGGCCGCGGCGGTGCTGGCCGGGCTCGTGGGGTGCCTGTGGGCGGCGGCCGCGCTCACCGCCACCACCCCGGTGCCGGTGCTGCTGGACGCCCTGGCCCGCGCTGCGCGGCCGCTGCGCCGGGTGGGCGTGGACCCCGAGCACGTCGCGCTGACGTTCAGCGTCGCGCTGGCCGGGGTGCCGGTCGTGGCGCGCCTGCTGGCGGAGGCGCGCGAGGCCGCCGCCGCCCGCGGCCTGCGGGGCGACCCGCGGGCGGTGCTGGTGCCGGCGGTGGTGCGCACCGTGGCCCACGCCGAGGCGGTCGCCGAGGCGCTGGCGGCGCGCGGGCTGGAGCACGGGCCGGACGACGGAGGGGCCGAGGCACCCGGGGGCGAGGCACCCGGGGACGCGGGGCCCGGACGCGAGCCGGGGCCGTCCGCGGCGGCGGACGGCCCCGGCTCGGGGGTGCTGCGGTTCAGACGTTGAAGCCCAGGGCCCGCAGCTGCTCGCGCCCGTCGTCGGTGATCTTCTCCGGGCCCCACGGCGGCATCCACACCCAGTTGATGCGGTGCCCGGCGACCACGTCCACGAGCGCCTGCTCGGTCTGCTCCTCGATGACGTCGGTCAGCGGGCAGGCCGCGCTGGTGAGCGTCATGTCGATGGTGGCCACGTTGTCCTCGGAGACGGACAGGCCGTAGATCAGGCCGAGGTCGACGACGTTGATCCCCAGCTCGGGGTCCACGACGTCGCGCAGGGCCTCCTCGACCTCCTCCAGGGGGGCGGGGACCGGACCCGTCGCCGCGGGGGCGGCGGGCTGCTCGGCGGGCTGCTCGGTGCTCTGGGTGGTGGTCTCGCTCACGACGACCTCCGGGGTCTCAGGCGCGGGTGAGGAAACGGTCGTAACCGGTCTCCTCGAGGGAGTCGGCGAGCTCCGGGCCGCCCTGCTCGGCGACGCGGCCCTCGACGAAGACGTGCACGAACTGCGGCTTGATGTAGCGCAGGATCCGCGTGTAGTGCGTGATCAGCAGGACACCGGGGCCGGTGTTCGCCAGGGCGCGGTTGACGCCCTCGGAGACGATCTTGAGCGCGTCGACGTCCAGGCCGGAGTCGGTCTCGTCCAGGACCGCGAACTTCGGCTTGAGCAGCTCCATCTGCAGGATCTCGTGGCGCTTCTTCTCACCGCCGGAGAAGTGCTCGTTGACGTTGCGCTCGGCGAAGGTCGGGTCCATCTTCAGGTCGTCCATCGCCTGCTTGACGTCCTTGACCCAGGTGCGCAGCTTCGGCGCCTCGCCGTCGATGGCGGTCTTGGCGGTGCGCAGGAAGTTCGACACCGTCACGCCGGGGACCTCGACGGGGTACTGCATGGCCAGGAACAGGCCGGCGCGGGCGCGCTCGTCGACGCTCATGGCCAGCACGTCCTCGCCGTCCAGCGTCACCGAGCCGCCGGTGACGGTGTACTTCGGGTGGCCGGCGATGGAGTACGCCAGGGTGGACTTGCCGGACCCGTTCGGGCCCATGACGGCGTGCACCTCACCGGAGTTGATGGTGAGGTCGACACCGCGGAGGATCTCCTTGGTGCCGCCGTCGGCCTCGTCGACCGTGACGTGCAGGTCGCGGATCTCCAGCGTGGGCATCAGTTCTCCTCGGTGCTGCTCGCGCCGGCCTGGGCGGTGGCGGCGAGCTCGGTCTCGATCGTGGTCATGAGGCGCTGCGAGATCTCCGGCACGCCGATGCGCTCGACGATGCCGGCGAAGAAGCCGCGCACCACCAGGCGGCGGGCCTCCGCCTCGGGGATGCCGCGCGCCTGCAGGTAGAACAGCTGCTCGTCGTCGAAGCGGCCGGTCGCCGAGGCGTGACCCGCCCCGACGATCTCGCCGGTCTCGATCTCCAGGTTCGGCACCGAGTCGGCGCGCGCGCCGTCGGTGAGGACCAGGTTGCGGTTGAGCTCGTAGGTCTCGGTGCCCTCGGCGGCGGCGCGGATGAGGACGTCGCCGATCCACACCGCGTGCGCGTCGTCGCCCTGCAGGGCGCCCTTGTACTCGACGTAGCTCTTGCAGTTCGTGGCCTCGTGGTCCACGAACAGGCGGTGCTCCAGGTGCTGGCCGGCGTCGGCGAAGTACACGCCCAGGGCCTGCGCGTCGCCGCCGGGCGCGGCGTAGCGCACGTTGGTGGACACCCGCACCGCCTTGCCGCCGAGGCTGACGGCGATGTGCCGCACGCGGGCGTCGCGCCCGACCAGGACGTCGTGCTGACCGACGTGCACGGCGTCGGCGTCCCACTCCTGCAGGGTCACCACCGTCAGGTCGGCGCCGTCGCCGGCGCGCACCTCCACGCCGCCGCGGTGGGCACCGGAGCCGGTGTGCGCGAGGACGACGAGCGCCTTGGCGTGGTGACCGGCCTCGACGACCAGGTGGCCGGAGGTGGTGCTGCCGGCGGTGCCGCGCACCGTCACCAGCACGGGGGCGTCCAGCTCGGCCTCGGCCGGGACGGAGAGCAGGTGCGCCTCGGTGGTGCCGGCCCACCCGGCGGCCGCGGCCCGGTCGCCGGGGGTGAACGCCGTGCCGGCGCCCACCTCCTGCAGCGTGCCGGTGCGGTGCGCCACCGCGTCCGGCGCGCTGACCTCGACCTGGGCGGAGCCGGCCGGGGCGGTCTCGAAGAGGGGGGCGAACTCGCGCAGCGGCGAGAACTTCCACTCCTCCTCGCGACCGGTGGGCACCGCGAAGTCGGCGACGTCGAAGGACGTCACGCGCTCGGCGCGGCTGGCGTCGGGCACGACGCCGGCGCCGTGGCTGTGCGCCCTGGCGGTGTTGACGGGGGAACCCGCCGCCGGGTCGGTCTTCGTCTCGTCGACGGCGGTCATCAGCCGACGGCCCCTTCCATCTGCAGCTCGATCAGGCGGTTCAGTTCCAGCGCGTACTCCATGGGCAGCTCGCGCGCCACGGGCTCGATGAAACCACGGACGATCATGGCCATGGCCTCGTCCTCGGCCATGCCGCGGCTCATGAGGTAGAAGAGCTGGTCGTCGCTCACCTTGGAGACGGTCGCCTCGTGCCCCATGACGACGTCGTCCTCGCGGATGTCGTTGTAGGGGTAGGTGTCCGAGCGGGAGATGGTGTCGACCAGCAGGGCGTCGCAGCGCACCGTCGAGGCCGAGTGGTGCGCCCCCTCCAGCACCTGGATCAGGCCGCGGTAGGAGGTGCGCCCGCCGCCGCGGGCGATCGACTTGGAGACGATCGAGCTGGCGGTGTGCGGTGCGGCGTGCACCATCTTGGCGCCGGCGTCCTGGTGCTGGCCCTCGCCGGCCATCGCGATGGACAGCGTCTCGCCCTTGGCGTGCTCGCCCATGAGGTAGACCGCCGGGTACTTCATCGTCACCTTGGAGCCGATGTTGCCGTCGATCCACTCCATGGTGGCGCCCTCGGCGGCCGTGGCGCGCTTGGTCACCAGGTTGTAGACGTTGTTCGACCAGTTCTGGATGGTCGTGTACCGCACGCGGGCGTTCTTCTTCACGACGATCTCGACGACCGCGGAGTGCAGCGAGTCGGACTGGTAGATCGGCGCGGTGCAGCCCTCGACGTAGTGCACGTAGGAGCCCTCGTCGGCGATGATCAGCGTCCGCTCGAACTGGCCCATGTTCTCGGTGTTGATCCGGAAGTAGGCCTGCAGCGGGATGTCGACGTGGACGCCCGGGGGCACGTAGATGAAGGAGCCGCCGGACCACACCGCGGTGTTCAGCGAGGCGAACTTGTTGTCGCCGACGGGGATGACGGAGCCGAAGTACTCCTTGAAGAGCTCCTCGTGCTCGCGCAGGCCCGTGTCGGTGTCGACGAAGATGACGCCCTTCTCCTCCAGGTCCTCGCGGATCTGGTGGTAGACGACCTCGGACTCGTACTGCGCGGCGACGCCGGCGATGAGGCGCTGCTTCTCCGCCTCGGGGATGCCCAGGCGGTCGTAGGTGTTCTTGATGTCCTCGGGCAGCTCGTCCCAGCTGGTGGCCTGCTTCTCCGTCGACCGGACGAAGTACTTGATGTTGTCGAAGTCGATGCCGGTGAGGTCCGAGCCCCAGTTGGGCATGGGCTTGCGGTAGAAGAGCTTCAGCGCCTTCAGGCGCATCTGCAGCATCCACTCGGGCTCGCCCTTCTTCGCCGAGATGTCGCGCACGACCTCCTCGGAGAGCCCGCGGCGCGCGGCGGAGCCGGCGCTGTCGGAGTCGGCCCACCCGTAGCGGTACTTGCCCAGGCCCTCGAGCTCCGGCGGTCCCGCCAGGTCGGTGGTCTGGGTGTCAGACACGGTGTCGGTCACAGTCGTCGTCCTTCCGTCGGCGTCTGGTTCCCCGCGGTGGTGACGGCGAGGGGAGTCTGGTGCGGGCCCCGGCGGGGGCCCTGGTCCTGCGGGGCCCGGTCCCGCGGAGCCTCGTGCGGCACGTGCGTGGTGCACACGTGGTCGCCGTGGGCCAGCGTGGCCAGGCGCTGCACGCGCGTGCCCAGGACCCGCTCGAAGGCGCGGCGCTCGGCCTCGCACAGCTCGGGGAACGCCTCGGCGACGCGCCGCACGGGGCAGTGCCCCTGGCACAACTGCGTCCCCTCGGCGCCTGTTCCGGCGCCCACGGGCCGGGCCGAGGCCGAGAAGCCCTGGGCGGCGAGGGCCGCGGCCAGGGCCTCGACGCGCTCGGACGTGGACGCACCGGCCGGCACGGCGGCCGACAGGTGCGCCTCGAGCGCGGCGAAGCGCTGCTCGGCGAAGGCGGCGACGGCCTCGGGGCCCTGCACCTGGGCCAGGTAGCTCAGCGCGGCGAGGGCGAGGTCGTCGTAGCCGGCCGCCATGGAGTCGTGCCCCGCGGAGGAGACGACGAACTCGCGGGCGGGCCGACCGCGGCCGCGGCGCTGGGCGGGGCGCGGCTCGCGCGCCTCCACGACGCCCTCGGCGACCATCGCGTCCAGGTGCCGGCGCACCGCGGGGCCGCTCAGGCCCAGCAGGGTGGCGATGCGGGCCGCGCTGACGGGGCCCAGCTCGGCGACGGCGGCGTGCACGCGGGTGCGCGTGCGCAGTTCCGCGGCGCTCGGCTCACCCCCGGTGCGCGTCGCCCGGGGTGAGGTCACCCTCACCATTTCCACAACACCCATGTTACCTAAATGGGCGGGCGCGCGGGAACCGGGCGGGACGAGGCACCGGCGGGTGATGCGGGACACCACGGCGGCGTGCCGGGGACTACTACCGCGCCTCGTAGACTCGTGCCCCGTGGCCCTCCCCCCCTCCCCCGCACCGGGCGACGCCGCGGACCTCGCGGTCGAGGCGCGCGGGCTGCGCAAGAGCTACGGCGGCGCCACCGTCCTGGACGGGCTGAGCTTCACCGCGCACCGCGGGCGCGTCACCGCGCTGCTGGGTCCCAACGGCGCCGGGAAGACCACGACCGTGGCCTGCTGCGAGGGCCTGCGCCGCGTCGACTCCGGCACGCTGCGGGTCCTGGGCCGGGACCCCGCCACCGACGGCGCCGCCCTGCGCGCGCGGGTGGGCGTGGTCCTGCAGGACGGCGGGCTGCCCACCGGGGTGGGCGCGATGGAGGCGCTGCGGCACCTGGCCGGCCTGCACAGCGACCCGCTGCCGGTGGGACCGCTCGCCGAACGGCTGGGCCTGACGTCGTTCGCCCGCACGCGCGTGCGGCGCCTGTCCGGCGGGCAGCGCCAGCGGCTGGCGCTGGCCTGCGCCCTCGTGGGCCGCCCCGAACTGCTCTTCCTGGACGAGCCGAGCACCGGGCTGGACCCGCAGGCGCGCCTCGCCGTGTGGGAGGTGGTGCGCCAGGCGCGCGACGCCGGCGTCGCCGTGCTGCTCACCACGCACCTGATGGAGGAGGCCGAACGGCTCGCCGACGACGTCGTCGTCGTCGACCACGGCCGCCTCGTGGCCGCGGGTTCCCCCGCCGAGCTCACCCGGGGGGCCGCGGCGCTGACCTTCACCGCCCCCTCCGGCCTGCCCACCGCCTCCCTGGAGGCGGCGCTGCCCGTCGGGGCCGTCGTGGCCGAGCCCGAACCGGGCCGCTACGTCGTCAGCGGCGTGCCCGCCGACCCGCGCACCGCCGCCACGGTGACGTCCTGGTGCGCCACCCACGACGTGCTCGCCCAGGGGCTGGGCGCGTCCCGCCGTACCCTCGAGGACGTGTTCCTCGACCTCACCGGCCGGACGCTGCGGTGAGCGGCGCCGGCGTGGCCGCCTCCCCCGGGCGCAGCAGCGGGCCGGCCGGCACCGCCGCCCCCGGGCCCGCCCTGGACCTGACCCCCCGCGGCACCGCCGCCCCGCTGTGGCGCCGCACGCTGCGCCAGGCCGGGCTGGAGGCGCGCATCGCCCTGCGCAACGGCGAGCAGCTGCTGCTGACCCTCGTGCTGCCCGTGATCGTCCTGGTGGCCGCGGTGCGCACCACCGCCGTGGACCTCGGGGACGGCGACCGCCCCTCCCTGGCCCTGGCCGGGGTGCTGGCCGTGGCCGTGGTCTCCACCGCGTTCACCGGCCAGGCCATCGCCACCGGCTTCGACCGCCGCAACGGCGTGCTGCGCCTGCTGGCGACCAGCCCCCTCGGCCGCGGCGGCCTGCTGGCCGGCAAGGCCGGCGCCGTGGCCCTGCTGGTGGCGGTGCAGCTCGTCGTCCTGTGCGCCGTGGCCGCCGCCTGCGGGTGGCGGCCCGACCCCCTGGGCCTGCTGGCCGCACTGCCCGCCCTCGTCCTGGGCTGCACGGCCTTCACGGCCCTGGCGCTGCTGCTGGCCGGCACCGTGCGCGCCGAGGCGACCCTCGCGGCCGCCAACTTCGTGTGGGTGCTGCTGCTGGCCGGGGGCGGCCTCGTGCTGCCCTCGCCCGTGCCGGCCCTGACCTCCGCGCTGCCCTCCGGGGCCCTGGGGGCCGCGCTGCGCGGCGCCCTCACCGAGCACGCCGTGGCCGCCGGCCCACTGCTCGTCCTCCTCGCGTGGACGGCCGCAGCCGTCGCCGCGTCCGCCCGATGGTTCTCCTGGGAGTAGTGAGCACGTGGGACTGATCTCCGCCCCCGCAGGCGTGGACACCCGGCCCGGCGCGCCCGCGCGCGCGCTCGGCACCTGGGGCGCCCTGGTGCTGCTGCTGAACGTCCTCGGCGAGTGCCTCATCGTCGTCACCGGCGGCGTGGTCCGCCTGACCGGTTCCGGCCTGGGCTGCCCCACCTGGCCCGAGTGCGTGCCCGGCTCCTACACCCCGGTGGTGGTGCAGGAGGAGGGCTTCCACAAGTGGATCGAGTTCGGCAACCGCACCCTCACCGGCCTGGTGGGCCTGCTGGCGCTCGCCTGCCTCGTGGTGGTGTGGCGCAACCGGCGCCGCGACCTGCTGCCGTACGTGGGGCTGCTGCTCTTCGGGATCCTCGCGCAGGCCGTCATCGGCGGCATCACCGTGCACACGGACCTGCACCCCGGCGTCGTGATGACGCACTTCCTGGTCTCGGTGCTGCTGGTGACGGCCTCCACCGTCCTGTGGCGCCGCGGCCTGGAGGCGCCCGGCCCCCGGGTGCCCGCCGTGCGCCGCGAGGTGCGCGGTGCCGCCTGGCTGGCCGCCGCCGTGCTCTACGCCGTCGTGGTCGTCGGCACCGTCGTCACCGGCTCGGGCCCCCACTCCGGCGACGCCGACGAGCCCGCCCGCTTCGGCCTGGACCCGCAGTCGGTGAGCTGGCTGCACGCCGACCTCGTCATGGCCTACACGGGGCTCCTCGTGGGCGTGCTGGTGGCGCTGCGCGCCACGTCCGCCCCGCGCCCCGCCGTCCGCGCCGCCTGGCAGCTGCTGCTCGTGACGCTCGCCCAGGCCGCGGTGGGGTACGTGCAGTACTTCACCGACCTGCCCTGGGTCCTCGTGGCCGTGCACATGGCCGGCGCCTGCGCCCTGGTGGTCTTCCACGTCCGCCTGCTGTGTGCGCTGACGGCCCCGCGCGAGGCGCTCTCCCCGGCCGTCGCAGCAGCCACCGCCTGATCCCGGCGCCCCCTCCGGGGGCGGTCGCGTGGCCGGGTCTGCGCCCGGGTGGTGGGGTGGTCCGCCCGTCGGGCTCTCCGCCCGCTGCTCCCGCACACCACCTCGCCGCCGCGCGGAGGGCGGGCTCCGGACGCCCGCCGAACGGACCACCCCACCACCCTCCAGCCGCACCTGAGCACCGGTCCCCGACGCCTCGCGGCCACCGGGCGGGTCGCGACCCTCGGCGAGGTCCCACGAGGCGGCCGGGCCACGCGGCCACCGCAGCGCGCGTCCGGGTGGCGGCGGGTGCGGAGGTCGGCGTCCGGAGCCCGCCCAGCTCACCCTCGGTGAGGTGGTGCACCCGGCAGCGGGCGGAGAGCCGGCCGCAGCACCCGCCGCCACCCGCACCAACCCGACCACGCGCCGCACCACCCGCACCGGACGCGAAGGAGCCCCCGCCGACCGGGGTCGACGGGGGCTCGTGCGCGAGAGGTGTCAGAAGGGCCAGGCGACCCGCAGGAACGGGTCCACCGCCACGGCGAGCGACAGCAGCGTCAGGTACGTGATGGAGCCGTGGAAGACGCCCATGGGGCTGATGCGCTTGAGCTGCTCGGCGGTGCCGGCGTCGCGGCCACCGGTCTCCTGCTCGAAGCGGCGCGCGCGCCCGTGCAGGGCGATCGTCTGGGCCAGGAAACCGCCACCGAGCAGCAGGGCCGCGACGCCGTAGAGCACACCGGCACCGCCCACGGGGACGAGCAGCAGCGAGCAGAGCACCATCGCCACGGTGTAGGCGACGATCTGCCGGGAGACGGTCGTGGGGCGGGCCACCACGGGCAGCATGGGCACCCCGGCGTTGGCGTAGTCCTCGCGGTAGCGCACCGACAGGGGCCAGTAGTGCGGGGGCGTCCACAGGAAGATGACGCCGAAGAGGACGAACGGCGCCCAGTCCAGGCTGCCGGTCACCGCCGTCCAGCCGATGAGGACCTGCATGCAGCCGGCCACGCCGCCCCAGACGATGTTCTGGGAGGTGCGCCGCTTGAGCAGGAGCGTGTAGCCCAGGATGTACAGCGCGATGGCGGCCACGGCCAGCACGGCCGAGAGCACGTTGACGAAGGTCACGAAGAGCGCGACCGAGGTCAGGCCGAGCGCCGCGGCGAAGACCAGCGCCTGCCGCGGGGTCACCGCCCCGGTGACCAGGGGGCGGTTGGAGGTCCGCTTCATGACCGCGTCGATGTCGCGGTCGAAGTAGCAGTTGAGGGTGTTGGCGCACCCGGCGGCGAAGGCGCCGCCGACGAACGTGGCGAGCACCAGGCCCAGGGGCGGGAGCCCGCCGGCCGCGAAGACCATGACGGGGATCGTCGTGATGAGCAGCAGCTCGATGATGCGCGGCTTCGTCAGTGCGAGGTAGGCCGCGGCGCGCGGGAATCGGCTGGGTCCCCGGCGGGCCCGGCGCCGGCGCCCCACCAGGGGCCGCGAGTGCGCGGGGGCGTCGGAGGGACGCGGGTCGACGACAGTCACAGGATCCTCTGGGCGAGGCGGCAGCGGGCACCGGCGATGCTACGCCTCTATTACGTCGTGTCGTTGTCCGGGGCGCGTCGTGGCGCGGCGGGGGCCGCCGACCGGCCGTGAGCTGCGCCACGCCGAGCTGAGAGTAGGCTCGACACGCAGTGATCCGCCGGACCGTCCGTCGCCGCTCCTGGCGGTGGCCCTCGGCCGGCACCACTGACGACGACCGCGGGCGGACCGGGTCCCGGCGCAGCCCTGCGGGCCGCGTCGCCGGTCCGCGCCGGGGACCGGTGACGGCGCCGGGGACGAAGACGCAGACAGAGAGCGGACCACGGCCGGTTCCCCCACCGCCCCGGCGGCGCTGGACGGTCAGCTGGTTCGCACGGGAGGAGACACGTGAGCCAGCAGAGCCTCGAGTGGAGCGACCTCGATCGCAAGGCGGTCGACACCGTCCGCGTCCTGGCGATGGACGCCGTGCAGCGCGCGGGCAACGGGCACCCCGGCACGGCGATGAGCCTGGCCCCCGTCGCCTACACGCTGTTCCAGAAGCTGATGCAGCACGACCCGGCCGCCCCGGACTGGACGGGGCGCGACCGCTTCGTGCTGTCCTGCGGGCACTCCAGCCTCACCCTCTACATCCAGCTGTACCTGGCCGGCTACGGCCTGGAGCTGGACGACCTGAAGGCGCTGCGCAAGTGGGGCAGCAAGACGCCGGGTCACCCCGAGCACGGCCACACCGCGGGCGTGGAGATGACCACCGGCCCGCTGGGCCAGGGCATCTCCTCGGCGGTCGGCATGGCGATGGCCGCGCGCCGCGAGCGGGGCCTGTTCGACCCCGAGGCCCCGGCGGGCACCAGCCCGTTCGACCACTTCGTGTACGTGCTCGCCTCCGACGGCGACATCCAGGAGGGTGTGTCCGCGGAGGCCTCGGCCATCGCGGGCGTGCAGGAGCTCGGCAACCTCATCGCGATCTACGACGCGAACCACATCTCGATCGAGGACGACACCGCGATCTCGCTGGCCGAGGACACCGGCAAGCGCTACGAGGCCTACGGCTGGCACGTCCAGACCCTCGACTGGACCAACGGCGGCGAGGGCCCCTACACCGAGGACGTGCAGGGCCTGTGGGACGCGCTGCAGGCGGCGAAGGCGGAGACCACCAAGCCGTCGATGATCGTCCTGCGCACCACGATCGCCTACCCCGCCCCGAACCTGCAGAACACCGGCAAGTCGCACGGCTCGGCCCTCGGCGAGGACGAGGTCCGCGCCACCAAGGAGGTCCTCGGCTTCGACCCCGAGCAGACCTTCGAGGTGCCCGAGGACGTCATCGCCCACACCCGCGCCGCCCGCGAGCGCGGCAAGGCGCTGCGCGAGCAGTGGCAGGGTTCGATGGACGCGTGGCGCAAGGTCGCCGGTGAACGCGCCGAGCTGTTCGACCGCGTGAGCACCCGCACCCTGCCGGCCGGCTGGGAGCAGGCGCTGCCCGTCTTCGAGCCCGGCAAGGCCATCGCCTCGCGCAAGGCGTCCGGCGAGGTGCTCAACGCCCTGGCCCCGGTGCTGCCGGAGCTGTGGGGCGGCTCGGCCGACCTGGCCGAGTCCAACCTGACCAGCATGAAGGGCGAGCCGTCGTTCCTGCCGGCCAGCCGCACGACGAAGACGTGGGACGGCAACCCGTACGGGCGCACCCTGCACTTCGGCATCCGCGAGCACGCGATGGGCGCGATCCTCAACGGCATCGCCCTGCACGGGGGCACCCGCCCCTACGGCGGCACCTTCCTGGTCTTCAGCGACTACATGCGCCCGTCGGTGCGCCTGGCCGCGATCATGAAGCTGCCGGTGACGTACGTGTGGACGCACGACTCCATCGGCCTGGGCGAGGACGGCCCGACGCACCAGCCGATCGAGCACCTCGCCTCGCTGCGCGCCATCCCGGGTCTGGACGTCGTCCGCCCGGCCGACGCCAACGAGACCGCGTGGGCGTGGCGCACGATCCTCGAGCACACCGACCGCCCGGCGGGCCTGGCCCTCTCGCGCCAGAACCTGCCGACCTTCGACCGCTCCCAGCCCGGCTGGGGCGCGGCCGAGGGCGTCGCCAAGGGCGGGTACGTCCTGGTGGAGGCCTCCGCGGCGACGCCGCAGGTGATCCTCATGGGCACCGGCTCGGAGGTGCAGATCGCCGTGGCCGCCCGCGAGAAGCTCGAGGAGGCCGGCATCCCCACCCGCGTGGTGTCGATGCCGTGCCGCGAGTGGTTCGACGAGCAGCCCCAGTCGTACCGCGACACCGTCCTGCTGCCGCAGGTCAAGGCGCGCGTGTCGGTCGAGGCCGCCATCGCCCAGGGCTGGCACGACCTGGTCGGCGACGCCGGCCGCGTGGTGAGCATCGAGCACTTCGGCGCCTCGGCGGACTACCAGGACCTGTACCGGGAGTTCGGCCTTACGGACGAGGTCGTCGCGACCGCCGCCAAGGAGAGCCTGGCCGGTCTGCAGTGACCCCTCCCCCGCGGGGCCGCCCACCGGGCGGCCCCGCGGGGCACCGGCGTCCCGCCCTGCGGGGCGGGCGCCAGCAGCGAGGGCGCCCGTCCCGGCGCCCGCAGTGGACGAACGGAACGGAGAACCACCGTGAGCAACAAGAACCTCGAGGCCCTGCGCCAGCACGGCGTGTCGGTGTGGCTGGACGACCTCTCGCGCGAGCTGACCGACTCCGGTGAGCTGCAGCGCCTGGTCGACCTGGGCGTGCTGGGCGTGACGTCCAACCCGACGATCTTCGCCACGGCGCTGGCCAAGGGCGACGCCTACACCGAGCAGGTCAAGGAGCTCGTCGCCGCCGGTGCCGACACCGAGGAGGCGGTGTTCCAGATCACCACCGAGGACGTGCGCCGCGCCTGCGACGTCCTGCGGCCGGTGTTCGACCGCACCGACGGGCTGGACGGCCGGGTCTCCCTGGAGGTGGACCCGCGCATGGCGCACGACACCGCGGCCACCGAGACCTCCGCCCGCCAGCTGTGGGCGGCCGTGGACCGCCCCAACCTCTACATCAAGATCCCGGCCACCGTGGAGGGCCTGGGTGCGATCACCACGGCCATCAGCGAGGGCATCAGCGTCAACGTCACGCTGATCTTCTCCCTGGACCGCTACCGCGCCGTCATGCAGGCGTTCCTGACCGGTCTGGAGCAGGCCCAGCAGAAGGGCCTGGACATCTCCAAGATCGAGTCGGTCGCCTCGTTCTTCGTCTCCCGCGTGGACTCCGAGGTGGACAAGCGCCTGGACGCCATCGGCACCGACGAGGCGAAGGCCCTGCGTTCCAAGGCCGGCCTGGCCAACGCCCGCCTGGCCTACCAGGCCTACGAGGAGGTCTTCGGCACCCCGCGCTGGCAGGTCCTGAAGGAGGCCGGTGCCAAGGCGCAGCGGCCGCTGTGGGCCTCCACGGGCGTGAAGGACCCGAACCTGCCGGACACCCTGTACGTGACCGAGCTCGTGGCGCCGAACACCGTCAACACGATGCCCGGCAAGACGCTGGACGCCACGGTCGACCACGCCGAGGTCACCGGCGACACGATCCGCGGCTCCTACGGCGAGTCGCAGGCCGTGCTCGACGACCTGGAGCGCCTGGGCGTGTCCTACACCGAGGTGGTGGACCTGCTCGAGCGCGAGGGCGTGGACAAGTTCGAGAAGAGCTGGGGCGAGCTGCTGCAGACGGTCACCGACGAGCTGGAGCGCGTGAAGACCCAGGTCGAGGGCAAGTGAGCCCCACCCCGGCGGGCTCGAACCCGCTGCGCGACCCCCGCGACCGCCGCCTGCCGCGGATCGCCGGGCCGTGCGGGATGGTCATGTTCGGAGTCACCGGCGACCTGGCCCGCAAGAAGCTGATGCCGGCGATCTACGACCTCGCCAACCGCGGGCTGCTCCCGCCGGGGTTCGCCCTCACCGGGTTCGCCCGCCGCGACTGGGTGGACCAGGACTTCGGCAAGATCGTGTACGACTCCGTGCGCCAGCACGCCCGCACGCCCTTCCGCGAGTCGGTGTGGGCGCAGCTGGCCGAGGGCTTCCGGTTCGTGCCCGGCGAGTTCGACGACGACGAGGCCTTCGACCAGCTGGCCGCCACGGTGGCCGACCTGGACCGCGTGCGCGGCACCGGTGGCAACCACGCGTTCTACATGTCGATCCCGCCGCGGTTCTTCCCGGTCGTGGCCAAGCAGCTGGCGCGCAGCGGGCTGAGCGCCCAGCACGGCGACCAGTGGCGCCGCGTGGTCATCGAGAAGCCGTTCGGGCACGACCTGAAGTCCGCGCGAGAGCTGAACACCGTCGTCGAGGACGTCTTCCCCGCCGACTCGGTGTTCCGCATCGACCACTACCTCGGCAAGGAGACGGTCCAGAACCTCCTGGCCCTGCGGTTCGCCAACCAGATGTTCGAGCCGCTGTGGAACGCCAACCACGTCGACCACGTGCAGATCACGATGGCCGAGGACATCGGCATCGGTGGCCGGGCCGGCTACTACGACGGCATCGGCGCGGCCCGCGACGTCATCCAGAACCACCTGCTGCAGCTGCTGGCCCTGACGGCCATGGAGGAGCCGGTGTCCTTCGAGGCCGCCGAGCTGCGCGCGGAGAAGGCGAAGGTCCTCTCCGCGGTGCGGTTGCCGAAGGACCTGGCCCGCTCCACCGCGCGCGGGCAGTACTCCGCCGGGTGGCAGGGCTCCGAGCACGTCAAGGGGTACCTGGACGAGGAGGGCATCCCCGCGGACTCCACGACCGAGACGTTCGCCGCGATCGAGCTGGAGATCGACACCCGCCGCTGGGCGGGCGTGCCGTTCTACCTGCGCGCCGGCAAGCGCATGGGCCGCCGGGTCACGGAGATCGCGGTCGTCTTCAAGCGGGCGCCGCACCTGCCCTTCGAGCACACGGCCACCGAGGAGCTGGGGCAGAACGCCCTGGTGATCCGGGTGCAGCCCGACGAGGGCGTCACCCTGCGGTTCGGCTCCAAGGTGCCGGGCACCGCGATGGAGGTGCGCGACGTCACCATGGACTTCGGGTACGGCCACGCCTTCACCGAGTCCAGCCCCGAGGCGTACGAGCGGCTCATCCTGGACGTGCTGCTCGGCGACCCGCCGCTGTTCCCCCGGCACGAGGAGGTCGAGCTCTCCTGGAAGATCCTCGACCCGATCATCGATTTCTGGGCCCGCAACGGCAAGCCCGAGCCGTACGCGTCGGGGACGTGGGGACCGGCCTCGGCCACGGCCATGCTCGAGCGCACCGGCCGCTCGTGGCGGCGGCCGTGACGCCCGCTGCCCGGGCGGCGGGCCCCACGACCGGACAGCACCTCGACGGGGAGCGGACGAAGTGATCATCGACCTGCCCAGCACGTCCACCAGCGCCATCAACAAGGCCCTGGTCGACCTGCGCGACTCCGGGGGCGCGGTCGCGCTCGGCCGGGTGCTCACGCTCGTCGTCGTCACCGACGACGCGCACGCCGAGGACGCGATCGCCGCGGCCAACGAGGCCAGCCGCGAGCACCCGTGCCGGGTGCTCGTGCTCGCGCGCGGCAACAAGCGCGGCGCGGCACGCCTGGACGCCCAGATCCGCGTCGGCGGGGACGCCGGGGCCAGCGAGGTCGTGGTGCTGCGCGCGTACGGCCCGCTGGTCGAGCACGGCCAGACCACGGTCGTCTCGCTCCTGCTGCCGGACGCGCCGATCGTGGCGTGGTGGCCGGGAGCGGCGCCGGAGGACCTCGCGAGCGATCCCATCGGGCGCATCGCGCAGCGCCGGATCACCGACTCCGCCGAGGCCCGCGACCCGCGCAAGGCCCTGGAGCAGCGCCGGGCCACCTACCGCGCCGGGGACACCGACCTGGCGTGGACGCGCCTGACGAACTGGCGGGCGCTGCTGGCCGCGGCGCTGGACCAGCCGCCCTTCGAGCGGGTCACCTCCATCACGGTGGCCGGGGCGCCGGACAGCCCGAGCACCGAACTGCTGGCGGCGTGGCTGGCCGTGAAGCTGAAGGCGCCGGTGCTGCGGGCGCGCACGAAGAAGGGCACCGGCGTGCAGAGCGTGCGCCTGGAGCGCACCTCGGGCCCCGTGGAACTGGTGCGCCCGGACCAGAACGTGGCGACGCTGACGCAGCCGGGTCAGCCGGACCGGCGGATGGCCCTGGCCCGCCGGCCCGTCAAGGACTGCCTGTCGGAGGAGCTGCGCCGCCTGGACCCGGACGAGGTCTACGGCGAGGTGCTGCGGGACGGGCTGCCGAAGGTCGGCTCCAAGGTCGTCACGGTCCGCGCCGCGCAGGCGCAGGGGCGGCTGCGCCCGCCGTCGGAGACCGCGCGCGAGCAGGCTGCCGCGGAGGTGGAGTCCGCGCGCGTGTCCCGGGCGATGAAGCGGGCCCAGCCCGCCGAGCCCACCCAGCGCGTCGGCGGCACCGCGGTGCCGAACGACGTGCACTCCGAGAACGCCTCGGAGCGCGGGACGGCACCGGCGGAGAAGACCGCCGCGGCGAAGCGGACGGCGGCCGGCAGGGGCGCGGCCGCGAAGAAGGCGGCACCGGCGAAGCGGGCCGCGGCCGGCGGGACCGCCGGGCGCACGACCCGCGGGGCTTCGGCGTGAGCGCGCACCCCCTCGTCGTCGTCCACCCCACGCCGGAGGCGCTCGCGCACGCCACGGCCGGGCGGCTGCTGACGGCCGTCACCGACGCCCTGGCCCAGCGGGGCGTCGCGCACGTCTCCCTGACCGGCGGGACGATCGGCGGCAAGACCCTCGAGGCCGTCGCCGCCTCCCCCGCCCGTGACGCCGTGGACTGGCGCCGGGTGCACCTGTGGTGGAGCGACGAGCGCTTCCTGCCGGCGGGGGACCCGGAGCGCAACGCCACCCAGGCCCGCCGCGCCCTGCTGGACGCGCTGGACCTGGACCCGGCCACGGTGCACGAACCGCCCGCCTCCGACGGCCCGGACGGCGACGACCCGGACGCCGCGGCCGCCCGCTACGCCGCGGAACTGGCCTCGCTGGCCGGTGGCGCGGAGGTCCCCGCGTTCGACGTGCTGCTGCTGGGGATGGGGCCCGACGGTCACGTCGCCTCCCTCTTCCCGCACCACCCCGGTCTGGCGCGCGACGAGTCCAGCGTCATCGGGGTGCGGCAGTCGCCGAAGCCGCCGCCCGTGCGGCTGTCCTTCACCTTCGGGGCGCTGGCCCGCGCCCGGCAGGTGTGGGTGGTCGCCTCCGGTGCGGAGAAGGCCGGTGCGGTGGCCCGCGGCGTCGCCGGGGAGGACGTGAGCACCACTCCCGCGGCCGGCGTGCGCGGCACCGAGGCGACGCTGTGGCTCGTGGACGACGCTGCCGCCGCGGACCTGCCCCGCTGACCGCTCACCGAGCACGACCGAAGGCCCCGACCGCGACGGTCGGGGCCTTCGGTCGTGCTCACGGCGGTGCCGGTGACGGAACCGCCCAGGGGCCCTCAGCGGATGAGACCGCGAGCGCGCAGACCTTCCAGGGCCTCGTTGAGGATGGCCTCACCGTCGGCGTCGCTGCGGCGTTCCTTCACGTACGCCAGGTGCGTCTT
The DNA here is from genome assembly GCF_050871845.1 of Kineococcus arenarius subsp. arenarius. NCBI lineage: Bacteria > Bacillati > Actinomycetota > Actinomycetes > Kineosporiales > Kineosporiaceae > Kineococcus > Kineococcus arenarius. Next base: position 16,720 of record NZ_JBJLSE010000001.1, on the reverse strand, counting down.
GTACGGCTCGTTGCGGGGCGGCGCCGGCGGGTTGGCGCGGTCCGTGCCGGCGGGGAACCCGCAGCGCGGGCAGTCCCACGTCTCCGGCGGCTCCACGCCAGACTCCTCGGCGAAGCTGGGCCGCGTCTCGTGCCCGTTGGCGCACCAGTAGGAGATGCGGACGCGAGGGGCGGTGTCCCCGCGCTCGGCCTCCCCCATGGGGCCGGCGCCGACCCTGCTGCCCCTGATGGCGTTGCCACCTGCCACGTTGAACGTCTCCCCTCGTCCGCTGCTCGCGGTGTGGTGCTCTGTTGCTCAGAAGTCGTCGGCGAAGCGCTGCACCAGGCCGAGCAGCACGATGGACACGAACCACAGCAGGGCGATCCCGACCGTGAAGCGGTTGAGGTTGCGCTCGGCCATGCTGGACCCCGACAGGCTGGTGGTGACACCGCCGCCGAACATGTCCGACAGCCCCCCGCCCTTGCCCTTGTGCATGAGGATCAGCAGCGTCAGGAAGAGGCTGGACAGCGCCAGCAGGACCTGCAGCACGATGCGGAGGACGGACACGCGGATCCTTCATCTCGTGGTCGCCCGCGCAGCGGGCCGACCGGGTCGGGGCTGGACCAGAGTAGGCCATCGGCGCCGCGGTCAGGTCGACCAGGACGCCGTCGGCGTGCCCCGGCCGGGGCCGGGCGGGTCGTCAGGCGGGGTGGTCGCGGTAGCGGACGATGGCGGCGAAGTCGCCGGCGTCGGTGCTGGCGCCACCCACCAGGGCGCCGTCCACGTCCGGCTGCCGCATGATCGAGGCGATGCTGGCGGGCTTGACGCTGCCGCCGTACAGGATGCGCACGGCCTGCGCGGTCTCCGCGTCGAACTGACCGGCCACCGCGGTGCGCACCGCCTCGCAGACCTCCTGGGCGTCCTCGGGGGTGGCGACCTCACCGGTGCCGATGGCCCACACCGGCTCGTAGGCCAGCACGAGCCCGGCCACCTGCCCGGCGCGCAGGCCCTCCAGCGCCGCAGTGACCTGCCCGACGGTGAACGCGACGTGCTCACCGGCCTTGCGCACCTGCAGGGCCTCCCCGACGCACACGATCGGCACCAGCCCGTGCTCGAGGGCCTTGGCGGTCTTGGCGCGCACGGTGGCGTCGTCCTCACCGTGGTACTGGCGGCGCTCGGAGTGGCCCACCGCGACGTACGTGACGCCCAGCTTGGCCAGCTGCGCCGCGGAGACCTCACCGGTGTAGGCGCCGGACTCGTGCGCGGAGACGTCCTGGGCACCGAGCTTGATCGCCAGCTGGTCGCCCTCGATGAGGGTCTGGATCGTGCGCAGGGACGTGTGCGAGGGCAGCACGGCGACCTCGACGGCCGAGTGGTCGTGCTTGGCGTCCTTGAGCGTCCAGTCCAGCTTCTGCACCAGCAGGGTGCCCTGCTGGTGGTCCAGGACCATCTTCCAGTTCCCGGCGATCAGGGGGGTGCGGCTCATGGGGTCCGTCCGTGGGTCGGGGGCGGGCTGGGTCGGGGTGGTCGGTCCGTCGTCAGTCCTCGAGGACGTCCAGGCCCGGCAGGTGCTTGCCCTCCAGGAACTCCAGGCTGGCGCCGCCACCGGTGGAGATGTGGCCGAACTGGGAGTCGGCGAACCCGAGGGTGCGCACGGCCGCCGCGGAGTCGCCGCCGCCGACGACGCTGAACGCCTGCGAGTCGGCCAGGGCCTGGGCGACGGTGCGGGTGCCGCCCGCGTACGGCTCCATCTCGAACACGCCCATCGGCCCGTTCCAGAACACGGTGCGCGCGTCGGCGAGCTTCGCGGCGAACGCGTCGGCGGAGTTCGGCCCGATGTCCAGGCCGATGCGGTCGGCGGGGATCGCGTCGGCCGCGACGACGGCGTGGTCGGCGTCGGCGGCGAAGGCGGTGGCGGCGACCACGTCGCTGGGCAGCACCACCTCGACGCCCTTGTCCTGCGCGGTGCGCAGGTAGGAGCGCACGGTCTCGAGCTGGTCCTCCTCCAGCAGGGACTTGCCGACCTCGTGGCCGGCGGCCCTCAGGAACGTGAAGACCATGCCGCCACCGACCAGGAGCCGGTCGCCGGGGGCCAGCAGGGAGCCGAGGAGGTTGTCGATGACGCCGAGCTTGTCGGAGACCTTCGAGCCGCCGAGCACCACGGCGTAGGGGCGCTCGGGGGACGTGGTCAGCCGGCGCAGCACCTCGACCTCGGTGGCGACCAGGCCGCCGGCGGCGTGCGGCAGGCGCTGGGCGACGTCGTAGACGCTGGCGTGCTTGCGGTGCACGGCGCCGAAGCCGTCGGAGACGTAGGCGTCGGCCAGGGCGGCGAGGGAGTCGGCGAAGGCGCCGCGCTCGGCGTCGTCCTTGCTGGTCTCGGCGGCGTTGAAGCGCACGTTCTCCAGCAGCACCAGGGAACCGTCGGCCAGCGACCCGACGGCCGCGGCGGCCTCGTCGCCGACGGTCACCGGGCAGAAGGAGACGTCCACGCCGTCCAGCAGCTCCGCCAGGCGGGCGTGCACGGGGGCCAGGGAGTACTTCGCCTCCGGGGCCCCCTTCGGCCGGCCCAGGTGGGCCGTGACGACGACGCGGGCGCCGGCGTCCAGCAGGCGGCGCAGCGTGGGCACCGAGGCGCGCACGCGACCGTCGTCGGTGATGCGGGGGGCGTCGCCGGAGTGGTCCAGCGGCACGTTGAGGTCGCTGCGCACCAGCACCCGCCGGCCGCGCAGGCCGCCGAGCTCGCGCTCGAGGTCGTCGATGGTCTTCACGGTTCCTCCGGGGGCCTGGGGGCGTCGGGCGGGTGCGGGCGGGCAGCCCTCACCGGCCCGGGGCGCGCTGCCCCGGGCCGGTGGCGGTGCTCAGAGGGAGCTGCCGACCAGCTTGACGAGGTCGACGAGGCGGTTGGAGTAGCCCCACTCGTTGTCGTACCAGCCGACGACCTTCACCTGGTCGCCCATGACCTTGGTCAGGCCCGAGTCGTAGATGCAGGAGGCGGGGTCGGTGACGATGTCGCTGGAGACCAGCTCCTCGTCGGAGTACACGAGGTAGCCCTTCAGCGGGCCGTCGGCGGCGGCGCGGTAGGCGGCGTCGACCTCCTCGGCGCTGACCTCGCGGCTCAGGGTCACGGTGAGGTCGGTGGCCGAGCCGGTCGGGACCGGCACGCGCAGCGCGTAGCCGTCCAGCTTGCCCTTCAGCTCGGGCAGCACCAGGCCGATCGCCTTGGCCGCACCGGTGCTGGTCGGCACGATGTTCAGGGCGGCGGCGCGGGCGCGGCGCAGGTCCTTGTGCGGGCCGTCCTGCAGGTTCTGGTCGGCGGTGTAGGCGTGCACCGTCGTCATCAGGCCGCGCTCGATGCCGAAGGCGTCGTTGAGGACCTTCGCCAGCGGCGCCAGGCAGTTGGTGGTGCACGAGGCGTTGGAGATGATCGTGTGCTTGGCGGCGTCGTAGTCGCCGTCGTTGACGCCCATGACGACGGTGACGTCGTCGTTCTTGGCGGGCGCGGAGATGACGACCTTCTTGGCGCCGGCCGTCACGTGAGCCTTGGCCTTCTCGCCGTCGGTGAAGAAGCCGGTGGACTCGATGACGACGTCCACGCCCAGCTCGCCCCAGGGCAGCTTGCCCGGGTCGCGCTCGGCCAGGACCTTCACCGAGCGGGACCCCACCACGATGGAGTCGCCCTCGACGCGCACCTCCTCGGCCAGCTTGCCCAGGACGGAGTCGTGCTTGAGCAGGTGCGCCAGCGCCTTGGCGTCGGTGAGGTCGTTGACGGCCACGACCTCGATGTCCGCACCGGAGGCCAGTGCGGCGCGGAAGAAGTTGCGGCCGATGCGGCCGAAGCCGTTGATGCCGACCTTGGTGGTCATGCGCTCTCCTCCTCGACGCACCGGGCGGGCCCGGGCGCGTCAGCTCTGCGTGATCGTCATTGCTGCGCCAGCCGCAGCGCCGCGGCGACGGTACGACCCTATGGCCTGCGTCACGTCGGGTGCAGCCGGGGTGCGTCGGCGGCCCGGCGCCGCGCGGCGCTCAGGCGTCGAGCATGTCCGCGGACAGGCCCGAGTCGGTGCCCGGGACCCCCAGCTCGCCGGCCCGCTTGTCGGCCATCCCCAGCAGCCGGCGGATGCGCCCGGCGATGGCGTCCTTCGTCATCGGCGGGTCGGCCAGCTGCCCCAGCTCCTCCAGGCTGGCCTGCTTGTGCTCCAGGCGCAGGCGCCCGGCCTGCAGCAGGTGCTCCGGCACGTCGTCGCCCAGCAGTTCCAGGGCCCGCTCCACGCGCGCGCCGGCGGCGACGGCGGCGCGCGCCGAGCGGCGCAGGTTGGCGTCGTCGAAGTTGGCCAGGCGGTTGGCGGTGGCGCGCACCTCGCGGCGCATCCGCCGCTCCTCCCACGTCATCATCGCGTCGTGCGCGCCCAGCCGGGTCAGCAGCGCGCTGATGGCGTCGCCGTCGCGCAGCACGACCCGGTCCACGCCGCGCACCTCGCGGGCCTTGGCCGACAGCTCCAGCCGCCGGGCCGCGCCCACCAGGGCCAGCGCCGCCTCGGGGCCGGGACAGGTGACCTCCAGGGCGGCGGAGCGGCCGGGCTCGGTGAGCGAGCCGCGCGCCAGGAACGCCCCGCGCCAGGCGGCCTCGGCGATCTGCGCCGAGGAGGACACGATGTGCGAGGGCAGGCCCCGCACCGGCCGGCCGCGGGTGTCCAGCAGGCCGGTCTGGCGCGCCAGGGACTCCCCCTCGCGCGCCACGCGCAGCACGTACCGGGTGGCGCGGCGCAGGCCGGAGGCCTGCACGACGAGCAGGTCACTGGGGTGGCCGAAGACGTCGGCGATGTCGCGGCGCAGCCGCCGCGCGATCGAGGCGGAGTCCAGCTCCGCCTCGATGACGATGCGCCCGGAGACGATGTGCAGCCCACCGGCGAAGCGCAGCATCACCGACACCTCGGCCTTGCGCGCCGCGGTCGTCGTCACCGGCAGCCGGCTCAGCTCGTCCTTGACCGCCGCCGTCATCGCCATGCCCAGTCCTCCTCGGACCTCGCGTCCCGCGGCGGCGCGCACCGCGCCGCCTCCTGCGTGTCCCCGCCCGCGCCCGCCGGCGCGCTCACGACCGACCCCACGGTGCCACCCCCGCGCCCGGGCCGGGGACCACCGGGCCGGCGAAGACGTCCCGGTAGGCCGCCGCCAGCCGCAGCGCGTCGTGCCGCGCGGTGCCGTCGCCGGTGGAGACGGGGCGCAGCACGAGCTCGGCCCCCAGCCCGGCCGCCGCGGCGGCGAGCTCCGACGGGTCGCCCACGGCCACCGGGTCGGCGACCACGGCGTCCACCCGCAGCCCGGGGGCGTGGGCCGCCAGCACCTCCAGGTGCGCCTCGGCGCTGAAGCCGTCGGTCTCCCCCGGCTGGGCGGCCAGGTTCAGCGTCACGCACACCCGGGCGCTCGTCTCGCACAGCGCCTGCGCCAGCGCGGGCACCATGAGGTGCGGCAGGACGCTGGTGAACCAGGACCCCGGCCCCAGGACCACCCAGTCCGCCGCGCGCACGGCGTGGACCACCTCCGCGGGCACCGGCGGGTCCGGGGGCACCAGCCGCACCCCGCTGACGCGGCCGGTGGTGGAGGCCACGGCGACCTGGCCGCGCACGGGCGTGACGGCCGTGTCGTCGCCGGGCACCAGCCCGAGCACGTCGGCCTCGATGTCCAGCGGGACCGCGGCCATCGGCAGCACGCGCCCGCGCGCACCGAGCAGCCGGGCGACCCAGTCCAGGCCGCTGACCTCGTCGCCGAGCAGCTCCCACAAGGTGGCGATGAGCAGGTTGCCGGTGGCGTGCTGGTGCAGGCCGCCGGCGGAGTCGAAGCGGTGCTGCAGCACGTCGCGCCAGGTGCGGCCCCACTCGGAGTCGTCGCACAGGGCGGACAGGGCCATCCGCAGGTCCCCGGGCGGCAGCACGCCCAGCTCGCGGCGCAGCCTGCCGGAGGAACCGCCGTCGTCGGCGACGGTGACCACGGCGGTCAGGCGGTCGGTGAGGTGGCGCAGGGCCGACAGGGAGGCGTACAGCCCGTGGCCGCCCCCCAGCGCGACGACGGCCGGCGCCCCCGTCGGCGCGGCGGGCGCGGTGCGCGCGGGCAGGGCACCGGTGATCGGGACGGGGCCGGTGGGCAGGCTCACTCGCGCCCCAGGTCCCGGTGCAGGACGCGCACGCCCACGCCGGCGCGGCGCAGGCGGGTGCCGAGCTCCTCGGCCATCGCCACGGAGCGGTGCTTGCCGCCGGTGCAGCCGAACGCGATGGTCGCGTAGCGCTTGTTCTCGCGGCGGTAGCCGGTCAGCACCGGCTCCAGCGCCTCGACGTAGCGGTCGAGGAAGGGGCGGGCGCCCTCGGCGGCCAGCACGTACGCCGAGACGGGGGCGTCCTGGCCGGTGAGCGGGCGCAGCTCCGGCTCCCAGTGCGGGTTGGGCAGGAAGCGCAGGTCGGCGATGTGCTCGGCGTCGGCGGGGGTGCCGTACTTGAAGCCGAAGCTCATGACGGTCACGCGCAGGTCGTCGGTGCCCTCGGCCTCGAACAGGGACGCCACGAGGGCGCCGAGCTGGTGGACGTTGAAGGAGGAGGAGTCCACCACGACGTCGGCGCGCGAGCGCAGGTCGCCGGTGAGGGCGCGCTCGCGGGCGATGCCGTCGACGATGCGGTCGTCGCCCTGCAGGGGGTGCGGGCGGCGCACGGACTCGAAGCGGCGCACGAGGGCCTCGTCGGTGGCGTCGAGGAAGAGCACCCGCGGGGAGACGTGGCGGGTGTCCAGGGCGGCGAGCGTGCCGGTCAGCTCGGCGAAGAAGCTGCCGCCGCGGACGTCGACGACCACGGCGATGCGCGGCACGGACAGCCCGGCGCGGGCGGCCAGCTCGGCCAGCGGTTCGAGCATCTGCGGCGGGAGGTTGTCCACGACGTACCAGCCGAGGTCTTCCAGCGCCTTGCCGGCGGTCGAGCGGCCCGCACCGGACATGCCGGTGATGATGAGCAGCTCGGGCCGGCGCGGGCGGGCCTCCTGCGCCGGGTCCGGTTGCGCGGCAACGGCGTCGGACCCCGCGGGCGCAGAGCCCTGGGGAGCCTCGGGGCGGGCGTCTGCCGGTGGTTCCACGGGTGCCATCCTGTCACCCCGGGCGTGTCGCGCGCGACGAGGACGGCACGCTCCGCAGCCGTGAGGTGACGTGGCGTTCCCCTCACCGCTGGACGAGACCCGCCCGGCGCCCCGCGCCGCTCACTCCAGCAGCTCGCCCGTCGCGGTGTCGACCGCCGGCTCGGGGGCCGGCGCGCCGGCGAGGGCCGCCACCACGGCCAGCGCGGTGCGCGGGCCCACGCCGGGCACCTCGGCGACCTCCTCGGCGGTGGCGGCGCGCAGCTTCTTGACGGAGCCGAAGTGCTTCAGCAGCGCGGCGCGGCGCGCCGCGCCGAGGCCGGGCACGCCGTCCAGGGCGCTGGTGGTCATGGCCCGGCTGCGCTTGGAGCGGTGGTAGGTGATGGCGAAGCGGTGGGCCTCGTCGCGCACCCGCTGCAGCAGGAACAGGCCCTGGCTGGTGCGCGGCAGGACCAGGGGGTGCTCCTCCCCCGGCAGCCAGACCTCCTCCAGCCGCTTGGCCAGCCCGCACAGGGCCACGTCGACGACGCCGGCGTCGGCGAGCGCCCGCGCGGCGGCCTCGACCTGGGGGCGGCCGCCGTCGACCACGACGAGGTTGGGCGCGTAGGCGAAGCGCCGGGGGCGCCCGGTGTCGGGGTCGACCCCGGGCGCCTGATCGCCGGTGGCGCCGTCCAGCTCCACCACGAGCCCGCCCTCCGCCGCGGCCCCGGTCCCCCCCGGGGTCTCGGCCTCCACCTCGGCCAGGCCGGCGACCGGGGCCGCACCGTCGTCGCGCTCGGCGCGCGAGCGCTTGAACCGGCGGGTGAGGACCTCGCGCATGGCGCGGGTGTCGTCCAGGCCGCCCTCGTCGCCGCGCACGGCGAAACGGCGGTAGTCGGACTTCCTGGGCAGGCCGTCCTCGAAGACGACCATGGAGGCGACGACGTTGGTCTCCTGGGTGTGCGAGACGTCGAAGCACTCGATGCGCAGCGGCGCCTCGTCCAGGCCGAGGGCCTCCTGCAGCTCCTGCAGCGCCTGGCTGCGGGTGGTGAGGTCCCCCGCGCGGCGCGTCTTGTGCAGGGCCAGCGCCTGGGTCGCGTTGCGCTGCACCGTCTCCATCAGGGCGCGCTTGTCGCCGCGCTGCGGCACGCGCAGGTCGACGCGGGAGCCGCGCAGCTCGCCGAGCCAGTCCTCCACCTCGGCCTCGCCGGTGGCCGGCAGGTGCGGCACCAGCACCTCGCGGGGCACGGCCTCGCCGGACTCGCCGCCGTACACCTGCAGCAACAGCTGCTCGACGAGCTCGGCGGGCCCGACGTCCTCGACCTTCTCCACCACCCAGCCGCGCTGGCCGCGCACCCGCCCGCCGCGCACGTGGAAGACCTGCACGGCGGCCTCGAGCTCGTCGTCGGCGACGGCGAACACGTCCGCGTCGGTGGCGTCGGGCAGGACGACCGCGGACTTCTCCAGCGCCTTCTGCAGGGCGCCGAGGTCGTCGCGCAGGCGGGCGGCGCGCTCGAAGTCCAGCTCGGCGGCGGCGGCGCGCATCTCCTGCTCGGTGCGGCGCACGAACCTGGCGGTGTTGCCGGCCACGAAGTCGCACAGGTCCGCGGCCAGGGCGCGGTGGTCCTCGGTGGAGATGCGCCCCACGCACGGTGCGGAGCACTTGTCGATGTAGCCCAGCAGGCAGGGGCGCCCGGAGGCGGCGGCGCGCTTGAACACCCCCGAGGAGCAGGTGCGCACGGGGAAGACCCGCAGCAGCAGGTCGACGGTCTCGCGGATGGCCCAGGCGTGCGTGTAGGGCCCGAAGTAGCGGGTCCCCTTGCGCTTGGCGCCGCGCATGACCTGCACGCGCGGCACCTCCTCGCCCATGGTCACCGCCAGGTACGGGTAGGACTTGTCGTCGCGGTACTTGACGTTGAAGCGCGGGTCGAACTCCTTGATCCAGGAGTACTCCAGCTGCAGCGCCTCGACCTCGGTGGAGACCACCGTCCACTCCACGCCGGCGGCCGTGGTGACCATCGCCAGGGTGCGCGGGTGCAGCGCCGAGGGCTCCTGGAAGTAGTTCGCCAGGCGCTGGCGCAGGTTCTTGGCCTTGCCGACGTAGACGACGCGCCCCGCCGGGTCGCGGAAGCGGTAGACGCCGGGCTCGTCGGGGACCTCCCCGGGCTTGGGGCGGTAGGTGGCGGGGTCGGGCACGCGTAGAGGCTAAGCCGGGGCACCGACGCAGCGGCCCGGGCCGGTGCTCCCCGGGACCGCCGCGCCCTCAGCGCACGGGGACCGCGAGCCGCTGCACCGCGGCGCGGGCGGCGGGCAGCCCGTCGCCGGCACCGGCCACGGGGCCGTCCTCCACGCGGACCAGGCCGGGGAGCGGGGCACCACCGGCCTCCTCGGCCGTCAGCGGCAGGCTGGCGGGCAGGCGCACGACCGCGTCGTCCAGGACGCGCACCGGCCCGGGCACGCCGAGGGCGGGCAGCTCGGCCAGGACCAGGCGCCGCAGGGCGGCGTCGTCCATCGCGGTCAGCTCGTCGCCCGGGGCGGACAGCTCGGCGCGCAGGACCGCGCCGTGGGCCGCGGCCAGGGTGCGGGGGCGCCACGCTCGCGCGGACGTCAGGCGGCGCACGCGGGGCCCGGGGTCGGCTGCGGTGACGTCGTGGGCGCGGGGGCCGACGACGGCGCCGTCGGGGGCGTCCACGAGCAGGTGCACCAGGTGGGCGTCGCGGCTGCTGGCCACGGCCACGGCGCCCGGCGGGAGCAGGCGCCGGTGGGTGGGCAGCGCGTCGACGACGCCGCGGCAGGCGAGGAGGTGCTCGCCGGTGGCGTCCCGGACGCGCACGGCGGCCACCCGGCCGTCCTGCGCGTGCAGGCCGGTGGCGGTGGCCCCGGTGAGCACGAGCGCACCGCGGGCCCGCAACCGGCGGGCCAGCTCGGCCCACAGCGCGCCGGTGCCGGCCACGGGGCTGAGGACCTCGGGGCCGCGGCGCGGCGCCCGCGGCCGGTGTCCCCGCGGGGCGAGCGCGTGCCGGGCGCGGGTGCGCTCCACGTGCCCGCCGCTGAGGTCCAGCCACTGGGCGACGACCTGCGGCGCGGCGTCCACCGCGCACCCCGGTGAGCTCAGCGAGTGCGGCAGGCCCCACAGCTCCACCGACCGGGCCAGGCCGCCGACGGTGTCGGCGGCCTCGACGACGACCACGTCGACGCCGGCGTCCAGCAGGGCCTCGGCGGCCGCCAGACCCCGCGATCCGGCGCCGGCGACCACGACGGGCAGGCCGGCACCCGTGCCCGCCTCCTGACGCACGAGTGTCGGTGCGCTCACTGGATCCACTCCTCCCCCCGGCGCCGCCCGGTGCCGCGCTCCTGCGCGCGATCCCGGTTCCCCCGGCGCTCCACGTCCTGGTCCCGGCCCGCCCCGCGAGGGGGCCGAGGTGGGCAGTGTGCCAGTGCCCGGGGTGCGGGGCGCGGTGTTCACCCGCACTGCTGCACAAGTACTACCGACAGTTGTCGGGTTGCGACGGACCGTGCACGGGGCCGCTCCCGCCGGCCGCCGCCGCGGTGCCGTCAGTCCGCCGAGCCGGGTTCGGCGAGCTTGCCCTGCCCCTTGGCCAGCGGGGCGTTCGGCAGCAGGTTGGCGGTGGCACCCTGCAGCTTGGTGCCCAGCGACCCCGTGACCACGTGGTCGCGGTCCTTGCTCAGCGCCTTGAACGCCTGCCGGGCGACGGTGGCCGGGTCGTCCTTGGCGGACGTCTGCGCCATCTTCGTGTCCTCCATGCCGGCGCGCTCGAAGAACTCCGTGTCGGTGGGGCCGGGCAGGAACGCGGTCACGCCGACCCCCGCCTGCTGCAGCTCCTGGCGCAGCGACTGCGCCAGGGACTGCACGAAGGCCTTGGAGGCGCCGTAGACGGCCTGGTAGGGAGCCGGCACGCGCGCGGCCAGGGAGGAGGTGAACAGGATCCGGCCCTCACCGCGCCGCACCATCGCGCGGGCGGCCAGCTTGGCCAGGTGCACGAACGAGACGACGTTGAGGTCGATCAGGTGCAGCTCGGCCTCGAGGTCGGTCTCGACGAACTCGCCGCCCACGCCCACCCCCGCGTGGATCGCCACCGCGTCCACGTCCCGCCCGCCCGCGGTGGCCGCCGCCCAGAGCTGTTCCACACCGGCGGCGGTGGACAGGTCCACGCGGACCGCCTCGACGCGGGCGGCGTCCTCCACCTCGGCCAGCTGCTCCGGCACGGCGGTGATGCGCTCGTCCTCGGCGGCGACGAGCACGTCGTAGCCGCCGGCGACGAACTGCTTGGCCAGCTCCAGCCCGATGCCCGTGGAGGCGCCGGTCACGACGGCGAACGGGCGGGACGTGTCGGGAGTGCTCACTGCGGACCTCCGGGTCGCGGCGCGCCGCGGCGCGGCGGCTCTGGCCGCACTCCTGCCCCGTGCGCGCCGATCCATGCGCGCCGGAGCGGGCGGACCCGCTCAGCAGGTGGCGACGAACCGCTGCAGCACCCGCACGCCGAAGCGCAGCGCGTCCAGCGGGACGCGCTCGTCCACCCCGTGGAACATGCCGGCGAAGTCCATGCCGGCCGGCAGGCGCAGCGGCGCGAAACCGTACCCGCGCACCCCCAGGTGCGAGAACGACTTGTTGTCGGTGCCACCGGCCAGGCAGTACGGCAGCACGGCGGCCCCGGGGTCCTCCGCCTCCAGCGCGGAGCGCATGCGGTCCACCAGGGGCACGGCGAAGTCCGTCTCCAGCGCCACGGACTCGTTGACGGTCTCGACGTCGATGCGCTCACCGGCCAGTTCGCGGATCGTGGCCAGCAGTTCCTCCTGCCGGCCGGGAAGGTAGCGGCAGTCCACCAGCGCCGTGGCGGTGCCGGGGATGACGTTGTGCTTGTACCCGGCCTCCAGCACGGTCGGGTTGGCGGTGTTCTGCAGGGTGGCGCCCACCCACCGGGCGGTGGTGCCCAGCGTCGCCAGCAGCGCCGAGGGGTCGTCCTCGTCGAAGGTCACCCCGGTGATCTCCGAGACCCCCTGCAGGAACTGGCGCACGGTGGCGGTGTACTCGATCGGCCACTGGTGCGCGCCGATGCGGGCCACGGCGGCGCACAGCCGGGTGACGGCGTTGTCGGTGCCGACCTGCGAACCGTGCCCGGCGCGCCCGTGCGCCACCAGCCGCAGCCACGCCAGGCCCTTCTCCGCGGTCTGCAGCAGGTACGCGCGCCTGCCGTCCAGGTCGACGGAGAAACCGCCGACCTCGCTGACGGCCTCGGTCACCCCCTCGAAGAGGTCGGGGCGGTGGTGCACGAGCCACTCCGCGCCCTGCACCCCGGCGGCCTCCTCGTCCGCGAGGAAGGCCACGACCAGGTCGCGCGGCGGGCGCTGGCCGGTGCGGGCCAGGTCGCGCACGACGGCCAGCAGCATCGCGTCCATGTCCTTCATGTCCACGGCGCCGCGGCCCCACAGGCAGCCGTCGGCGATCTCGCCGGCGAAGGGGTCGACGCTCCAGTCCGCGGCGCGGGCGGGGACGACGTCCAGGTGCCCGTGCAGCAGCAGCGCACCGCGCTCGGCGGTGCCGCGCTCGTCGCCGGGGATGCGCAGGACGACGTTGCCGCGACCGGGGAAACCCTCGACGTACTCCGGCTGCAGGCCCACCTCGTGCAGCAGGGCCGCGACGTGCTCGGCCGCGGCCCGCTCGCCGGGTCCGGAACCGTCACCCGGGTTGGAGGTGTCGATGCGGATGAGGTCGCGGGCGAGGTCGACGACCTCGTCCTGGGCCACCTGCCGCGCCTGCGCGGACAGGCCCGCCCCCTCCCCGCTCGCCCGGCCACCGTCCGTCGCGTTCCCCTGTGCGCTCACGCCCGCCACGCTAGACGCCGCCCGCCCGGTGCGCGGGACGGACCCGGTGCGGACGGTAACGTCCGCGTGCCATGGGAACCCCACCACCCGCCGCCGCACCGGCACGCCCGGCCGGCGCGGGCGAGTGGACGGGCGAGGGGCACCGCGGGGTGACCGACGCCGTCCACGACGCGCTGCTGGAACTGCTCATGAGCCGCGGGGTCGAACCCGGCTCGGCGCTGCGCACGCAGGGCCTCGCCGACCGGCTGGGCGTCTCGGCCACCCCGGTGCGCGAGGCGCTGGCGCGCCTGGAGGGCACCGGCCTGGTGGTGCGCAGCGCCCGGCGCGGCTACCGGGCGGCGCCGCTGCTGTCGGCGCGCGAACTGGCCCAGCTCGTCGACGTGCGCCTGCTGGTGGAACCGGGCAACGCCGAGCGGGCCTGCACCCGCGCCGACGACGCGTTCGTCGCCCGGCTGCACGCGGCGGTCGAGCGGCAGCGGCACGCCCCCACGGGGCCGGGCTACAGCGGGTTCAAGGACTACCTGGCCGCCGACTGGGCCTTCCACGAGCTCGTCGCCGAGGGCACGGGCAACCCCTTCATCGTGCGCACGCTGGACTCCTTCCGCGGGTTCGTGCAGCGCCTGCACCAGGTCGAGCAGCACGTGCCGGACTCCGCGGAGAGCGTGGCCGAGCACGAGGCGATCGTGCGCGCCTTCGAGGTGCGCGACCCGGTCGCGGCGGCCGCGGCGATGCGCGCGCACCTGGAGGGGGTGCTGGCCAGGGCCACCACGGACTGACCCCCGGCGGGGGCCGCCGCCGCGGGCACCCGGACGGGGTGCCGGGCGTTGACAGCTCGGGCGCGGTGAGGCAGTCTGCTCCCCGTCCTGATTTTCTATAGAATCTGGGACCCCGGGTCCCGATGGAGCGAGACGTGAGCGACGACGCCGCACAGCCCACCCAGCGCACGACCGTCTTCGACGGCTACCCCGAGGTCCTGACGCGGGAGAACTGGCCGATCACCGTGCCGATGATGCCGCACCCCGGTGTGCTGCCCGACGGCACGTCGGTGCAGGACCAGCCCGCCGAGGGCTGGGCCGCGACCCTCGACGTCATGGTCGACGCCGGCTACACCAGCATCGACCCGACCGACACCTGGATCCGCATCGCGGACCTGTCGCCGGAGCGGCTGCAGGAGTTCGCCCGCACCGTGCGCGCCGCCGGCCTGAGCATCCCGGCGTTCTCCACCTCGCGCCGCAGCGTCATGGACCACGAGAAGGCCGACGAGAACCTCGCCTACTCGCACCGCGCCATCGACGCGTGCGCCGCCATCGGCATCCCGCTGGTGAACTTCGGCTTCATGCGCGGCTTCACCCCCGCGCAGGCGAAGGCCCTGTGGTTCTGGCTGGAGCCCGGCTACTCCGACGACTTCTCCGACGAGGCGCGCCGCACGGCCGTGAAGAAGATCCAGGAGCTCGCGAAGCACGCCCAGGAGGTGGGTGTGCAGATCGCGCTGGAGATGTACGAGGACACCTACCTCGGCACCGCCGACTCCGCCGTGCAGTTCATCCACGAGGTGGGCTACGACAACGTCGGCCTCAACCCCGACTTCGGCAACATCTGGCGCCTGCACCGGCCCGTGGAGCCGTGGGAGGAGATCGCGGCGAAGATGCTGCCGCACACCAACTACTGGCACCTGAAGAACTACTACCGCGACGAGGAGCCGAGCACCGGCTCGGTGCGCACGCACCCCGCGCCGCTGGAGTTCGGCACCATCAACTACCGCAAGGCGATCGGCATCGCGATCGAGTCCGGCTTCCGGGGCACGTTCTGCGTGGAGCACTACGGCGGCGACAGCATCAGCGTCGGCGCCACCAACCGCGAGTACATCCGCCGCGTCCTGCCCAAGCAGACGCCCTGGGCGCCGTTCCGCACCCTCTGAGCGATCGAAGGAGACCGTTCGACATGACGAAGATCTTCGGTGACCCGGCCTCGTTCGTCGACGACGCCATGGCAGGGTTCGTGGACCTGTACTCGCAGTACGTGCAGCCGGTGCCGCACGGCGTGATCCGCTCCACCGCCACCCCCGAGGGCAAGGTCGCCGTGATCGCCGGCGGCGGCTCCGGGCACTACCCCGCCTTCGCCGGCTACGTCGGCCCAGGCCTGGCCGACGCCGCCGTGTGCGGCAACGTGTTCGCCTCGCCCTCCACCCGCTGGGTCTACGACGTGGCCAAGGCCGCGAACCGCGGCGGCGGGGTGGTCCTGGGCTTCGGCAACTACGCCGGTGACATCCTCAACTTCGGCCTGGCCGCCGAGCGGCTGCGCGCCGAAGGCATCCCGGCCGAGCTCATCGTGGTCACCGACGACGTCGCCTCCGAGGGCCAGGGGGCCAACGGCCAGCGCCGCGGCATCGCCGGCGACGTCGTGGCGTTCAAGATCGCCGGCGCGGCCGCCGAGGCCGGCTACGACTTCGACGGCGTCGTGCGCGCCGCGCGCCGCGCCAACGACCTGACCCGCTCGATGGGCATCGCCTTCGCCGGGTGCACCCTGCCCGGCGAGAGCGAGCCGCTGTTCACGGTCACGCCCGGGCACATGGGCGTCGGTCTGGGCATCCACGGCGAGCCGGGCATCTCCGAGGAGCCCATCGGCTCCCCCGAGGAGATCGCCGAGCTGCTGGTGCAGCGGGTCCTGGGCGCCAAGCCCGCCGGCGCCCCCGACACCGGCCGGATCACCGTGCTCGTCAACGGCCTGGGCTCCACCAAGTACGAGGAGCTGTTCCTGCTCTACGCGCCGATCGCGGCGCGGCTGCGGGCGGCCGGCTACGAGATCGTCGCCCCCCAGGTCGGAGAGCTGGTCACCTCCCTGGACATGGCCGGCGCCTCGCTGACGGTCACCTGGCTGGACGAGGAGCTGGAGACGCTGTGGACGGCTCCGGCCCAGTGCCCGGCGCTGTCGGTGGGCCCGGTCATCGAGACCACCCCCGCCCCGGTGTTCCAGGCGCCCGAGGAGGAGGTGGCCGACTACTCCGGCACCCCCGAGGCCGCGCAGCAGGCCGGCCAGAAGGTGGCCGCGCTCATCGAGGCCGTGCGCGACGTCCTCGAGGACGCCGAGGCCGAGCTGGGCCGCATCGACGCCATCGCCGGTGACGGCGACCACGGCACCGGCATGGTCAACGGCTCGGTGGCCGCCGCGCAGGCCGCCCGCGCCGCCGCCGACGCCGGGGCGGGCGCCGCCTCGACGCTGGCCGCGGCCGGTGGGGCGTGGGCCGATCGCGCCGGGGGCACCTCCGGGGTGATCTGGGGGGTGCTGCTGCACGCGTTCGCCGACCAGCTCGGTGATGCGGGCGCGCCCACCGCCGAGCAGGTCGCCGCCGGTGCCGGCGCGTCGGTGGAGGCCGTGCAGCGCCTGGCCGGGGCGCGGGTGGGCAACAAGACCATGCTGGACGCGCAGGTGCCGTTCGCCGAGGCGCTCGCCGAGCGCGTGGCGGCCGGCGACGACCTGAAGACCGCCTGGGCGGCCGCCGCGCAGGCCTCCACGGCCGCCGCGGAGGCCACCAAGGACCTGCGCCCGCAGATCGGGCGGGCCCGGCCGCTGGCCGAGCGGTCCCTGGGGCACCCGGACGCCGGCGCGATCTCCCTGGCGCTGGTGACCCGCACCATCGCCGACAACCTCTGACCGCACGAGACACCGAGGAGATCACCGTGACCGAGACCCCGCAGTGGCGTGTCGTCGTGGCCGCCGACGAGGCCGGGCTGTCCTACAAGGACGCCATCAAGGCCGACCTGCTCAAGGACCCGCGCGTGAAGGAGGTCATCGACGTCGGCATCAACGGCGA